>JAOZTO010000328.1 GCA_029942265.1 Desulfocapsa sp. | reverse complement strand
CCTAACTATATATTTACACGTTGTTACTCTATCAAGCAATCCTTTTGGAAGCGTTTTAAAATATATGAAAAAAGCATTCGTTAAACTATACTGAGCTGAATCGTTACCCTTTTTCAATTTTTTCTTTATGGGAGCCTGTCAAGTGTTAGTGTCAACGAAAGAAACCGTAAGTTTTGAAGATATTTTCGAGTATACGAATAATGGCGTACTGGTAACAGACGCACATGGATTCATAACGCATAGCAACGGTACGGCAGAAAAATTATTAAATCTAAGTGGTTCAGATCACTTCGGTGAAAATATTCTTTCAGTTATTCCTCTTATAGGGAAACCGATTCAGGAATGTTTGCAGACATATAAGCCTGTTCTTGCTTGCCAGGTTTCTGAAAAACAGGCACAACTGATACTTAACGTTTCACCCGTCGTGAAAAATAAATTGTTGCTTGGGGCAATCTGCATATTCCAGGAGTTGAGCATTTTTGAAGTCTCCGCTCAAAAAACGAGTAGTTACCAAACCCTTAATCGGCAGCTTGAAATGGTTTTTGAATCATCGTCTGATGGTATATGGGTATGCGATGGTAGTGGTGTCGTTATCAGTATCAATAAGGCATCTGAAGCGCTTAACGGTATTAAGGCGTCAGCGGTGATTGGGAATAATGTTGCAGACCTTCTTAAAAGTAAGATCTTTGACCAATCAGTAACCACTAAGGTGATGGCGAGTAAAAGCAAAGCTACTGTGATGCAATTTATCGCTAAAACGCAAAAATATCTCTTGTCAACTGGAACTCCGTCCATTGATGAACAGGGAAATGTTGCTCTTATAGTCATAAATGAAAGAGACATGACTGAACTAAATACGTTGCGCAAACAGTTCGAGCAAAGTCAAAAAGTCAAAGAAAAGTACCAGGAAGAGCTTACAGAGTTGTCCTTTATGGACTTAGAACGTAATCCCATAATTGCTGAAAGCAGTAAGATGCGCCAAGTCCTTCAGATGTCACTCAAACTCTCCCATATTGGTGCATCTAATATCCTTATACTTGGAGAATCGGGTACGGGGAAAAGCTTGTTGGCTAAGTTGATTCATAAAAACAGTAATCGAAAGAACAAGGCATTTGTTGAAATAAACTGTGCCGCATTACCAGAAAATCTTCTGGAAGCTGAATTGTTTGGATACGAAAAGGGAGCATTCACTGGGGCAAGTGCAAAGGGGAAGGTTGGTCTGCTTGAGATGGCTCAAGGGGGAACTCTTTTTCTGGATGAAATCGGTGATATGCCAATTTTACTCCAGTCCAAACTTCTGAAATATTTGGATAATCATGAAATAAGGAGAGTTGGTGGTACAGAAACTATTAAGGTGAATTGCTCAACCATTGCCGCAACCAACCAAAATCTCAATAAACTCGTTAAAAACAAGCAGTTCAGAGAAGATCTGTATTATCGATTGAACAGCTTTATTCTGAAGCTTCCACCACTCAATGAGAGGGAAGAGGATATCGTGGGACTGTTTCGGTTCTATCTCAATGAATTCAACCATAAATATAAGTGCAGTAAAACAATCGGCCCCAAGGCTATGCGAAAGTTGTTGAGCTATTCATTTCCCGGCAATATCCGTGAATTGAAATCCATAGTTGAAAATGCTGTAGTCATGAGTGGCAGCAATAAAATAGATGGATTTATAGAAAGTAGTATTGCAGCAGACGAATCTATCTCATCCCGGAAAACAGATCAGCCTATCGATCTAAATGATCTGAATCTTAGCGATAAGCTTGAACGTGTGGAAAGGCAGATCTTGTCTGAGGCAAAGAAGAAATTTCGTACTACTAGAGAGATGGCTACTGCGCTGGGTGTTAGTCAGCCAACGGTTGTTAGGAAACTTCAGAAATATAAAATTTGATGCACGGTATTTTGTGTCGAAATGAAAGTGCCTGGAAACATGTCTAGTCCAATACCACAAGGTAACTCTTTGGGTGCATCGGCGTAATAAATCGAGAAGTAAAGCCATTACGTAATCAACTACAAATACCTCTATCTCGATCCCATTTCATCTTTTTGGGTGTAAATATATCAGTATTTGATTTTTATTCATTGCAAAAAAGTAAAAAATCTCATACTTTATCAATATGAAACTCACAAGATCACTCCAAACAGACCTCCACTTCTGGAAAAACAATCCCGAGCGAATGCCCCTGATGCTCATGGGAGCCAGGCAGGTTGGAAAAACATTTCTCGTAAATCAATTTGGTGTGTCAGAATACAAAAATATTCACACGTTCAACTTCCAGGAATCTCCGACACTTTGTTCAATCTTTGATACGAGTTTGAATCCGGAGCAGTTGTTGGATGAACTGGCGATTTTTCAACGACAGGATATCAACCCGGTAACAGATCTGGTTTTTTTTGATGAAATACAGGACTGTGAAAGAGCAATCACTTCACTAAAGTATTTTCAGGAAAATTTACCCTCTCTGCACATTATTGCCGCTGGCTCTTTACTGGGTGTTAAGGTGAACTATGCATCTTTTCCTGTGGGTAAAGTGGAAATGCTGCACCTCTATCCGCTGAGTTTTGAAGAATTTCTTAATGCCACAAAAGATACACTTGCCATACGACTTTTTGCGGAGACAAACAGACTTAAAAGTTGCCATCTACTTCTCTGGGAGTATTTGAAGCACTACTTTTTTGTTGGTGGAATGCCAAAAGCAGTAACTGCCTGGTTAAAAGAAGATGGGATTAACAGCCGGATTGAAGCTGTTCGAAAAATCCAAAAAGACTTGTTGGCCGGCTACGAAAAAGATATCGCCAAACATTCAGGAAAGATAAATGCACTGCATGTCACAACTCTTTTTGAAAATGTATCGAGACAACTTTCTTTGGTTCTTGACGGATCGGTGAAACGGTTTCGTTTTAAGGATGTCCTTCCTGGAAAAAGAACTTACGGGCAACTACAATCTACAATTTCCTGGCTTGAACATGCGGGTCTGATCCATAAAGTTTTTCCCATAGAAGGGCAACCCCGGATTCCTCTCAAAGCCTTCTGCAAGGAAAATATATTTAAACTCTTTGTTTTCGATGTTGGTATATTGGGCGCAATGTTGGATTTAAGCTACAAAGATCTGACCGATCAGGAATATGGTATTGCCAAAGGATATTTTGCCGAAAATTTTGTTGCCTGTGAATTTGTTAAGGCAGGAGTGGAGGGTCTTTATTCCTGGCAGATGCGTAATGCTGAATTAGAGTTTCTTCAGGTAACAGCTGATTCAGAAATTGTCCCAGTGGAAGTAAAAAGCGGAAAACGAAGCAAGGCTAAAAGTCTTGTCAGTTATATTGCACGGTACGATCCGGCTTATACTGTTAAACTTGTTGGTAAGGTGGGTGGGACAGATGGAAAATACAAAGTTTTACCACTCTATTACGCTGTAAAGACAGCAAAACTATAAGCGGTATGGGTTTTTAGATTTTCAGATCGATCACATATGACCTAAAGCTGAGCCCCTACATGGGGAAGTTATTTCGTCCCCGTTCCTTAACTATTAAATTTTGACATTT
>JAOZTO010000327.1 GCA_029942265.1 Desulfocapsa sp. | reverse complement strand
AAAACGTATTTTTTCATTCATTGGTGGCCTGCTCATTATTTTGCCGAATATGTATTCTAAAATGGCTGGTGCAGCTATCATTGTTACTTTGATTTTTATTGTTTATTTCAAAGGAAGATCACAAAAGCTTATTGGTAACTCTATGTAATTCAGACCTCGTAAACTTTTCCGTCGCTGTAAATGCAAATGAATGTCCAATATAATTGCTTTTTCTTGATATGTTTACGATGTCTGTAATTGTACCTATGAGTCCGTTGATTTAATAGCATTTTGGTTCGATGTCGAGATAAATTGAAAATTTTACCGCAGGCATATAGTTGATATTCCGAGGATAAAATTTTTCATTTACCGAAGAGACCGGGGTAAAAGGCATTAAATCAACAGGCTCATCTATTGGGAATAAATAATACCCTTGTGTGTTGTATAGAAAATACAATGCATGTTAATTAAATTGTATAAGGAGAAGTGAAATGGAAAAGTTCTTTAGACTAATTTCTGTAGTGTTGTTATCAGGATTGTTTGTCCTGTTAACTAATTTCTATACCTTGGCAGGTGACACAGTGTTGAAGATTGCCAGTGTTACTCCGGTAGGTACTCATCATGACGATTTTTGTCGATATTTTGCTAAAAATGTGAATGAAGCCGACGTAGGACTGAAAGTTCAGGTTATTTCAGGTACTCCACTTGGTAACGCACCCCAAACAATGGATCAGGTTATTCTAGGTGCTCCGGCTATGATTGGTAATGATATGGCATGGGTTGCACCGTTCAGTGACGATCTCAAAATTTTAAATTTTGGATACGCTTTCAGAGGGCCTGAGCATCAGAAATTATTTTTTGAAAGCCCTCTGTTTGGAGAAATAACCGAAGGTATTCGCATAAAACATGGGCTTCGTGTACTGGCTGCCCTGCCGGCACAAGCACGGCTAATTTTCAGTAAGAAACCTATTCGATCCATTAAAGATGTTGAAGGACTTAAAATCCGTGTTCCTCAAATCAAGGCTTGGGTTGAGACCTGGAAAGCTTTCGGTTCAGTCCCTACACCTTTAAGTTTTCATGAGGTTTATATGGCACTCAACACAGGTGTTATCGAAGCAGCCGGTGGACAAGCAAGCGCCTCGCACCAATACAAGTACCACAAAGTGGCAAAGTATATCACAGACCCTAGCCATATAATACCTGCAAGTTTTATTGCTATTAACGACAAGGTGTTTCAGTCGCTCAACAAGAAACAACAGGATGTAGTTACCATGGAAGCTATCAAAGCAATGGAGTGGGCTTTTAACGATGCCATGGCAAAAGCAGACCAAAGTATTGAAAAAATGGTTGCTGAAGGTGCTGAAGTTACCTCTATTGATAAAAGCGGTTTTATGAAGGCTGCTGCTAAAGCATCAAGTAAACTTGAGGCTGAGGGGTTGTGGTCTAAAGGGCTTTACAAAAAAATACAGGAAATAAAATAAGATATTTTTTTAAGCAGAACCATCAGTACCTCGTAAATGGTTCTGCTTAATATTATTAGGTTAATTATGAACATATTCCTTTTCCGTTATAAGCAGTTTTTAGTCTATCTTGGAAAAATAGAGTTGTTGGCTGGGTGTGTTTTTCTTGGAGCGATTGTTTTTTCGATAACCCTACAGATTTTTTTCCGTTATGTCTTACAGAGTCCTCTTATCTGGGTAATTGAGTTTTCTACAGGTTGTTTCATTTGGTGCTCCTTTCTTTGTGTAAGTTACGCTCTTAAAAAGAAAAGACATATTACCATAACAACGTTCACTATTTACATGTCTGAAAATGCTAAGGCTATTCTACGTGGTATTGCATACCTAATTATGAATATTCTTCTGATTGTAATCGCCTTTTATGCTTTGAACATAATTGAACTTGAGGGGCGCACTACAACAATCTCACTTCCGATCACAATCTCAAAGAGCTGGCTTTTTTCTGTACCCATTTTAACAAGTTCGATACTGTCGCTGATCACATGTATTTACCTAATGATAGCTGAAATAAGAGCTGTAATTTTAGGAAATGTCAGTGGCCCGATTATAATAATTCCAAACGACTAAAATAAGGTAATCACAATGTCAATTATGGTTTTGTTTATACTGCTGGCTATCCTCGTGCTACTTGAAGTGCCGGTGGCTTTCGCTATGACGTTAAGCGCCATAATGTTTTTAGCATTTGACGGGACAATTTCTCCCCAGATCGTAGTCCAGCGTCTTGCACCAAGTCTGGACAGTTTTCCTCTGCTGGCTGTGCCAATGTTTATTTTAGCAGGAAATCTCTTAAATAATTCTGGGATAACAGAAAGAATTTTTGATTTTGCACTTTCTCTGGTTGGCCATATCCGTGGAAGTCTCGCCCATGTAAACGTTCTTGCCAGTATTATTTTCTCCGGAATGTCTGGAGTTGCCACCGCCGACGCAGCTGGACTTGGTAAAATTGAAATGCAGGCCATGGAGCGTGAAGGGTTTGACAAAGCATTTAGTGCTGCCGTTACAGGAGCTTCCTCAATCATCGGCCCAATCATTCCGCCATCGACCATTATGGTAATATATGCAGTTGCGGCAGGAACTTCTCTATCTGAAATGTTTTTGGCTGGGGTACTTCCAGGGCTTTTAATGGGTCTTGTACTTATGGGGACTATCTATTTCCTGTGTATCACAAAAAAGGTAAGGGTCCCAGCCAGACCACGAGCACAATTGAAACATATATGGAAAACTTTTATATCGGCTGTTCCTGGATTATTGGCTCCTATCGTACTCGTAGGTGGACTGCTTGCTGGAATCGCAACTCCAACTGAGTTGAGTGCGATCATAGTTGTATATGCAATAATTTTGGGAATGATCTACAGAAAACTCAACATGACTATTCTATGGGAATGCATGGTGGAAACTATCATCACCTGTGGAGTAATCGTATTTGTTTTTGCTGCTGCATCCCCTTTCGCTTGGATTTTAGCATACTGGGATTTTCCACAACAACTAGCTGATACCATGATGTCATTGACTTCCAACAAATTACTAATTCTACTGACTCTAAACCTCGGCCTCCTATTCTTAGGGTGTTTTATTGAAACAGGAGCTCTCCTGCTTATTTCAGTACCAGTACTGGCACCATTGCTTATGCAGATTAATGTGGATCCAGTACATTTTGGTGTCATTCTTATAGTAAACCTGATGGTTGGAGCTAACACTCCACCCTTTGGAGTTATTCTGTTTGTAATGATGGACGTGGCAAAAGTAACCTTTTCCCAATATTTAAGAGCGTTTATGCCATTCTATCTGCCTCAGTTAGCTATTCTTTTAACAATAACACTTATACCGGGACTCTGTCTTTGGTTGCCAACATTAGTCGGAGGTTAGAATGTAAATAGTAATTATCAGTGCAAAAAGTTACTACACCTGTCAATGAACATATCGTATAATAACACTACTTTATTCTTTTAAGGAAAATCATGAAACTGGAAGGAAAAATTGCCATCGTTACTGGTGCTGGAAAAGGAATAGGCCGAGATATTGCTTTAGAGTTGGCCAAAGAAGGTGCAA
>JAOZTO010000326.1 GCA_029942265.1 Desulfocapsa sp. | reverse complement strand
TATCAACCATATGCCTGCGGTAAAATTTTCAATTTACCTCGACATCGAACAAAAAGGCTATTAAATCAACGGACTCATCTATTCATCGAATTAATAAAATCTTCATTTGTTTTATGCTGTTTCAGCTTATCAACGACAAATTCCATACCGCTGGCAGGATTCATTGAAGCCAACAGTTTTCGCAGAATCCAGATTCGATTAAGTATTGTAGGTTCAAGCAACAATTCCTCTTTACGAGTTCCTGATTTCTTCACATCAATGGCAGGATAGATACGTCTATCTGCCATCTTTCGATCAAGCACCACTTCCATATTACCTGTGCCTTTGAATTCTTCAAAGATAACCTCATCCATACGACTACCAGTCTCAATAAGTGCAGACGCAATAATGGTAAGACTACCTCCTTCTTCTATATTTCTGGCAGCACCAAAAAACCGTTTAGGACGATGAAGGGCGCTTGCCTCAACTCCACCGGATAAGATCTTTCCACTAGCAGGAGTAACTGTATTATACGCTCGTGCAAGACGGGTAATACTATCAAGCAGAATAACAACATCCTTCTTATGCTCAACTAGCCGTCTGGCTTTTTCAATGACCATTTCAGCGACTTGAATATGGCGCTGGGGCGGTTCATCAAAGGTTGAGCTGATCACCTCTGCGGTCGTCACTGTTCGTTCCATTTCTGTAACTTCTTCCGGACGTTCGTCAATTAGTAAGACGATGAGATATACTTCCTTGTGATTTTTTGCAATGGCATTGGCAATTTTTTGAATAAGAACTGTCTTCCCTGTTCTCGGAGGTGCAACAATTAGACCGCGCTGCCCTTTCCCTACAGGACACATCATATCTATCAAACGCATGGAATAATTGTCAGACTCCATTTCCAGATTGAATTTTTCATCGGGATGAAGTGGTGTTAGGTTGGAAAATACAGTTTTTTTCTTGGCAGCTTCAGGAGTGTCGAAGTTAATAGATTCAACTTTCAATAAAGCAAAGTATCTCTCGCCATCTTTTGGAGCCCTGACCAACCCTTCAATTGTGTCGCCTGTTCGAAGTCCAAGACGACGTATTTGAGATGGTGAAACATATATATCATCAGGACCTGGGAGATAATTATAGTCTGGAGCCCTCAAAAAACCAAAGCCGTCAGGAAGAATCTCCAGCACTCCACTACCACGCATTTTCCCATCTTTATCTGCCTGGGCTTGAAGAATAGCAAAAATAAGTTCCTGTTTACGCAGATTATTAACATTTTCAATCTTGAGTGTACGTCCGAGTTTAACAAGATCGGAAATTTTTTTGAGTTTTAATTCGACCAGATTCATTACTGCTGTTCTCCTGTGTGGAACGATTAGAAATAGTAGTTAAGGGTTCTGAATAATGTAGATAAGAGATATTTTTTTTATGCCGACTAATAGATACTATATTTCACAACACAACAAATTTTAGAGTAATAAATTTCCTGTTCAGCCGAGCTGAGTTATGAAAATAGCAATAGATAGAAGTATAGATAGTTGAATAAATAATGATATGCTGAGTAAACGATATAGTAGTTCAGAAAACCAGATACTGAACATTTTTAATTAGGAGCTGTTAGTAACAATTGACCAATAAAACAGGTAGGAATCGCATTGATTGAAAGCATAGTAAGGTTTCCGGAAAATAGTGTCAAGCATTTTTAATGTTTATACCTGATAAACTCGTAAAAAGGTCAAACTTTAGATGGCTAAATAAAAATTTTCCAGTTGTTTTCTGGTAACAGCAATAGTATCTGAGTTTTCTATTACCAGATCAGCATGAGCACACTTTTCAAGTAACCCCATTTGGCTTGCTATAGCATTACGGGCATCTTCTGTTGATACTGCGTCGCGAGCAACAATCCTTTGGATGCATGTATCTTCATCCGCATACACCACCAATATAAAATCAAAATCATTTTGCCATTTTTTTTCAAACAGTAATGGTACTTCAGCAACTAAATCCACCTTACGTTGTTTTGCGGCATCACACTGCATACGAAGTTCTGCCCGAACTAAAGGATGTAAAATAGTATCCACTTTTGTTCGTATATGTTCATCAATGAAAATATTTTTACGTAAATGTGCCCGGTTCAATCTGTGATTTTCTAAAAAGAATTCGTCAGGAAATTGTTTTCGCATCTGCTTATATCCGGCAGCGCCAGGTTCTAAGAGTTCTCGGCAAAGCTTATCCGCACTAGCAAGGTCGGAATTTAGTATCGTTGCAAGAGTTACACTTACTAAACTTTTCCCAGAGCCTATTCCACCTGTCACAGCGATATTCATAGAATACCAGCGATTTGTGTGAATTCAAGACTACGAAGCGAATCAACAACATCCTGAAAATCAGGCCAAAGATCCGCCGTAAAATCACAATTTTCACCGGTTATAGGATGGATAAATTGTAAGCTTCCCGCATGAAGCATCTGTCGTGAATATTTTCTTGTATTCCTAGCTCTGCCATACAGTGTGTCCCCAGCAACAGGATGACCAAGAGACGCCATGTGCACACGTATTTGATGCGTTCTTCCAGTTTCAATGCGAACACGAACCAGACTACACCCCTCACTGTACTCTTCTACTACTTCCCAATTACTTGCAGCATAACGTCCTTGACCTTCATCACACACAGCCATTTTTTGTCGATGCACAGGATGTCGTCTCAGTGCCGCTGTTATTCGTCCTTTTTTTTGCTTCATTGTACCATACAGTAGTGCGGAATATTCTTTTTCTACTGTTCTGTTGGCAAATGCCTCAACAAGTCTTTGATGACACAGTGCTGTTTTAGCAACAACCATGATTCCCGAAGTGTCTTTATCAAGTCGATGAACAATTCCAGGACGGATCTGATCGCCAACATTCTCAATTTCATGACAATGATGCAACAGCCCGTTTACAAGTGTTCCATCAGGATTGCCGGCACCTGGGTGAACAACAAGTCCCGGTGGTTTTGAAATAACTAAAAGAAAATCATCTTCGAAAAGTATTTTAAAAGCAATCCGCTGGGCTATTAGCTCAGGTGAACTTGCTTGAAAAAGTGTTCCGGAAATATGCTCTCCTACCTTAAGGCGATAACTACTTTTCTTCTTTGCACCATCAACACAAATCAAGCCGAGTCGAATTGATTGATTCAAAGTACTACGCGAAGTATCAGCGACGTACTGGACAAGAAAATGATCGAATCGAATTCCAGCCTGTTTAGTCGACACCTGAAAATCAAGTGTCGGTGCGGAGGTATTTTGCGAGGATGATTCTAGATCAAGGAAAGTCATGGCAGGATAAGTGCCTTAGTAAAAAGGTTGAATTTGCAATAGTGACAAACTAGTAAAAAGGTCAAACTATAGATGGTTAAGTAAAAAACTCCATATGCGATGCGCGTAAATTTTCTATCATTTCGGCGTACTAAAGTACGTCGTAATGATAGAAAATTTGCAGCAACGAAGCAGATGGAGAGTTTTTACGACGCCATCAATAGTTAATTGGTAACTATTCAGCTAGTACCCGATATTTGGCATAACACTGAACTGTAACTGTTCA
>JAOZTO010000325.1 GCA_029942265.1 Desulfocapsa sp. | reverse complement strand
AAGTAAAGTCGCAAAGATGTTCAGAAATTAACAACGAAGGTTGGGAAAAGAAATAAGCAACGCGGAGTTTTAGGATCTGATCCAGGAGTTGCATGAAGCATTGTGTGTTTCCGGTAAGCCTGCCATGACACAATAACCACGACCAAGTACACTCGTAATTCTTCATTCAATCAACGGAGAATTACCAGTGAAACATACATCTACACTTTTCACCCCGCCCTTGGCAGAGGTTCAAGCCAGATTCGCTGAGTGGCGTAAAAACAAAAAACACCAACGCCGTATCCCCAAAGAATTGTGGACAGCAGCTGTGCAGCTGAGTTTTGAACATTCTATCCATAAAATATCAACATCATTGAGTTTGGGTTACGCAGATCTTAAAAAACGAGTTGAAACAACCGAAACTCCCTCTATCACCAACCCTATGCCGAGTTTTATCCCCATAGAGATACCACCAAACCATCACGCAGAATGTATTATCGAGATGGAGCATAGCAACGGCAACAAGATGAGGATGCATTTCAAAGGCAAAACTGACCTCGATATTCAAAATTTTGCTGAATCATTCTGGAGCAGAAGAGCATGATCCAGATCACGCCTCATATGCGAATTATGCTGGCAGTTGAACCAGCAGATTTCAGGAAAGGCATTGATGGCCTGGCTGGGATTTGCAGGGGAGTGCTGCACGCCGACCCTTTAAGTGGCTCTGTTTTTATTTTCCGTAACAGGACATTCACCTCGATAAAAATATTAATCTACGATGGGCAGGGTTTCTGGTTATGCCAAAAACGTCTCTCCAAAGGGCGCTTTCACTGGTGGCCCGATAAAAACGAACAGAAAATGAAATTGTTGGCGGCCCACGAATTACAGTTGTTGCTCTGGAACGGCAATCCGTCAGCATCCCCAGTCGGCAAGATGTGGAAAAAAATCGAGACATAATCATTTTTAACGGGACACACGCAAAACAATAGAGTATATAACTTTCTAAGACAATGATGTAAGGAGAGTTATATGCGTTATAGTGGACGAGATTTCACAGAAAAAGAACTGGCCTGGATTCGGCAGTTAATCGCAGATCGGCCAGAACTCAGCCGTAAAGACCTTTCGGTCATCTTCTGCCAGAAGGTGGGGTGGCTTAAAGTTGATGGCGGCCTGAAAGATATGAGCTGTCGTGTTGCCATGTTGAAGATGGAACGAGACGGTCATTTTATCCTGCCTCCGCCCAAAACAAAACATACTAAACCGTATAAAAAAATACGTACACTTTGGGGAATAGAGCAACCGGAGATTAAAAAGAAGGCAGGAGAATTCAATTTAATTTTGGAGGTGGTGGATAACCGAACCAGTGCGCTGTGGAATGAGTTCATCGATCGCTACCATTACCTGGGCTACAAAACGCTGCCAGGTGCACAACTGAGATATTTTGTCAAATCAGAAGGCACAATTCTTGCGCTCCTTGGCTTTGGAGCAGCAGCATGGAAAACAGCGCCTCGTGACACCTATATCGGCTGGGATAGACCGACGAGAAAAGAAAACCTTCACCTGGTCGTTAACAATGCCAGATTTTTGATTCTTCCATGGGTTCACTCAAAGAATCTTGCCTCTAAAATATTATCCATGGTGAGTAAACGAATCGGTTCTGACTGGGAGCATCGCTACAAGTATCGACCAGTATTACTGGAGACTTTCGTCGAAAAACAACGTTTTAACGGAACCTGTTATAAGGCTGCAAATTGGCACTGCGTTGGAGAAACCCGTGGCAAAGGAAAGCTTGGGAACCGGGAGGGCGAGGTCCCGATTAAAACAGTCTGGCTTTATCCCCTCTGCAAAGGATTTCGTCACCAGTTGGGCGGTGTTTTGCAGTGAAAGCGCAAAAAATAGAAATCAGTGTCGAAGAGGCAGAAGCTATTCTTGACAGAGTGAAAGACAGCACACTTGCCCAGGAAGATTACGAGATCATCAAAGGCATGGTGGAAACACTTCTGCTCTTGAATCAGGCAGTGACAGAAAAAAGCACTTCAATCAAGCGACTGCTGCAGGTAATTTTCGGCTACAAGACAGAAAAAAAAGGGAAGAAGAGGAAGAAGAAAAAGAAGAAACGGCCTAAAAAGAAGGGCCATGGTAAAAATGGCGCAGACAACTTTACTGGAGCAGAAAAAGAAGAAATATCCCACGACTCTTTACAACACTGCGCTCCCTGTCCAGATTGTGAGGATGGAAAACTTTATCGACAACAGATTCCTGGAGTATTTGTCCGCATCAAGGGCTCAGCACCTCTTACAGCAACGGTTTACGAACTTGAAAAATTGCGGTGCAATATCTGTGGGAAAATATTCACAGCAGACCTTCCCCCTGAGGCTGGAAATCAAAAATATGATGAGAGCGCATCAGCCATGCTGGCGGTATTGCGCTATGGAAGCGGTTTACCTTTGAATCGGATTGAAAAATTACAAGCCGGAATGGGAATACCACTTCCTGCCTCAACAGCATGGGATGTAATCGAAAAGTTAGCTGACGGGATTCACCCTATTTATCCCGAGCTCCTCAAGTGCGCCGCTCAAGGAGATATCATTCACAACGATGATACTCCCATGAAAGTCCAAGACTTGATAGCAGAAAATCAGAACAATAGTAAAAAACCATTTCGAAAAGGAATCTTTACCACCGGGATACTTTCAATAACTGATGATCGTGTGATCGCATTGTATTTTACCGGTCGAAACCACGCCGGTGAAAATATGGCAAAAGTCCTGAAGGAACGATCGAGCAGTCTGGATCCTCCTATTCAGATGTGCGATGCACTTTCACGCAATTTTTCTGAGGATTTCAAAACTATATTAGCCCATTGTCTGACCCATGGTCGAAGAAATTTTGTCACTGTTGAAGAAAGCTTCCCGGATGAATGTCAATATGTCGTAGAACTGTTGGGGGACGTCTATCATAATGATGCAACCTGTTCCCAGGAGGAAATGGCACCGAATCAGCGATTGCTTTTCCACCAAACCTACAGTGGCCCATTGATGGAAGAACTTCATTCCTGGTTGAACCAACAGTTTGATGATAAAAAAGTCGAACCAAACTCCAGTCTTGGCAAGGCGATAAAGTATATGCTCAAGCATTGGCAGGAACTCACTCTTTTTCTCAGAGTTGAAAAAGCCCCACTTGACAATAATATCTGTGAAAGGGCAATTAAAATGGCGATTATGCATCGGAAAAACTCTCTTTTTTACAAAACCGAGCACGGTGCATATATTGGTGACATATTTATGAGCATTATCCACACCTGCAATCTTTCTAAAATCAACCCTCTTGATTACCTGACAGAACTTCGAAAACACAGCTCGGCAGTATTCAAAAACCCCCAACAATGGCTCCCTTGGAATTACCAGGCCAACCTCACAGTACCAACCATTTAAGCTGTAGTACAAAGGGGATGTAACGACCCAGAGCATACAACACCTAGAGCGCACATGCTATGCAGGCTTGCCGGAAAGACACGATCAATGCCTCGGCTTTGGCGTCAGCGCCTTTCTCTTCACATTTACTTGCAGCCGCAA
>JAOZTO010000324.1 GCA_029942265.1 Desulfocapsa sp. | reverse complement strand
CAAAACAGCCCAGACCACTGAATTGTAAATGTTTGGATAGTGCCCTAGGTTCGTTCGATCCGGCTTGTGAACTATATTTGTTCATATGTTAACAAGCCGGATCGAACGAAGATGGGGGCTAGCCGAATATTTACGTATTTTCTATGACCAATTTGCAATTGATATGACACAAATAGGACAAAAATCAATGAGGAGTAGTTCCGTTGTTATCAAACAATAGGCCAAATTCGAAATGTGAAGGACAGCAGGCAAAAGCCAACGGTAGACTTGACCCCCTGCATCAAGACGTGCAGGAATTATGTCGTGTTGGCGTAGCTCTGTCCCGTGAAAAAGATATAGATAAGTTATTGGAAACAATTGTTAGCGTGGCTAGGAGGTTTACCAAGGCAGAAGGATGCACACTGTATCTTTGCAACGAAGAACAGGGAGTTTTGGAGTTTGCCGTTGTTCAAAATGAACGCTTGGGAATATATCAAACTGGTTCTCATAAACAAAATAACTGGCCTAATATTCCTCTCTTTAATGAAGACGGTTCTGAAAATCATTCCAATGTTTCGGCTCACTGCGCACTTAGTGGGGACAACATTAACATAAGCGATGCTTACTATGAAGACGGATTTGATTTTTCGAATACCAGAAGTTTTGATAAGCTAACCGGGTACCGTTCCCGTTCCATGCTTCTTGTTCCCATGCTTGACAATCGAGATAATGTAATAGGTGTGTTGCAGTTGCTTAACGCTAAATCAGAGAAAACAAAAGAGACCTGTGATTTTAATCTTGATGCGGCAGAAGTAGTTAAGGGATTGGCTTCACAGGCAAGTGTTGCAGTGGTTAATATCAGACTTATTAACCGCATTAGGGAGTATACTCGCTTAGGACTGGCTCTTTCTTCAGATAAGGATATTCAAACCCTCTTGCCAATGATAGCTGAAATGGCCAGAAAATACAGCCAAGCCGAAGGATGCACAGTGTACTTGTGTAATGAAGAAAGAACAGCGTTGGTTTTTACTGTTATCCAGAATACAAAATTAAATATTAATAGTAGCGGTAAGGAAGGTATTGGGGAATGGTCCAAGGTTGAATTATATCATGAAAATGGTCGTGAAAACCATTCAAATGCTTCTGCCTATTCGGCTTTAAAGAATAAAATCATCAACATAGAAGATGTATACGATGAGGAGGGTTTTGATTTTACCGGCACCCAAAAATTTGATGCGTATTCTCGGTATCGCTCTCAATCTATGCTTTTGGTTCCTATGATAGATCATGAGGGTGAAGTAGTTGGTGTGCTTCAGTTGCTGAATGCTCGAAAAGGAGTTTCTAGGAAAGTGTGTCCTTTTTATGAGGAAGATATTCCCATGGTTCAGGGATTGGCTTCCCAAGCAGCAATGGCGGTAACCAATACACGGCTGATACAAGGGTTGGAAGATTTATTGAAAGCATTTATCAAGTCTATTGCTACAGCTATAGATGAAAAGTCTTCTTACATGGGAGGACATATTCAGCGAGTGGCGAAATTAACTGAGATGCTACTTGAAAAAATCAATCAAACCACAAATGGGCATTTTGCTGATACTCAATTTTCAGCAGATGAAAAAGAAGAAATTTCGATTGCCGCTTGGATGCATGATATAGGAAAGATAGCAACTCCTGAATATGTCATTGATAAATCAACAAAGTTGGAAACAGTTTACGACCGCATTGAGGTAATTCGTTTGCGCATAGAGCTTATGAAACGTGAACAGGAGATAAAACAGTTACGAGCAGGTCTTTCGGAAGATACTGTTCATGATGAGGCTGACGATTTGAATAGTGATCTTGATTATGATGCTATTTATCACTTTCTCCGTAAGATTAATGTTGGTGGTAAATTAATAACTGAGAAGGATTTAGAACAACTAGAACACATTTCTACAATGTCCTACACGCTTAATGGAGAATTACTTCCTCTGCTTAATGGGCATGAAATGGATTGTTGTGCCATTCATAGCGGAACACTGACAGAAAATGAACGATTGATTATTAATCACCATGTTGTTGTTAGTATTATGATGCTAGAACGGCTCCCATTCCCCAAAAAGTGGAAATCTGTTCCTGAGTATGCTGGGATGCATCATGAGAAGCTTAATGGCAGCGGTTATCCCAATGGCCACACTGATGAAGAAATCACACTCCCTGCCAGAATTCTTGCCTTGGCCGATGTGTTTGAGGCTCTCACCGCCGCCGACAGACCTTATAAAGTGGGTAAAAAATTATCCGAAGCTATGCAAATTATAAAACACATGGCAGACGGTGAGCATCTCGATAAGGAACTGTGTAATTTTATGGCTGAATGCGGATTGGTTGAAGAATATGCGTCACAGCATCTTGCTACATGTCAGGTCGATAGATATTTTTGGAATGGGAAAGAGTATTAACCTGAAAACAAACTTTTCTTGACCCCATTAATGGGTGCTGATAAGATAAAAATGTGTGGCTTGGTAAATAAGATTTCTGAAATAAAACTCTAAAACTGGAGAGAAGAATGAAAAGAAAAATCCGAGAATTTGTATCCATAGGTGTGTTGTTTTTTGTTTGTGCGTTTTTTGCTGATACTGTGATGGCAGATGATACTTCTCAGCAGTTACTTGAATTCCTTAAAACTGAGGCAACGCCTATATCGGCTCTACTACCGCAGGATATTACAGTAGTTGATACATTTGAGCAGGGGCTGGGTGATCCTGTTGGAGAGGCACAACTAATACAGGGTACAGTGCTGGTTATACATAAAGATATGAAAACGGCATATACACTAAAAAAAGGTTTGAGTGTTTATAACGGAGATACTGTTATTACTGAGAAAAAAAGCCGAGTCAGTCTATTGATGAATGATAAAAGCTCACTATCTTTGGCTGCTCAATCGAAGATGATTATTGATAAGTCATTTTATGACAGTGCAAACAATACGCGTGATACTCAGCTACAGTTGCTCTTTGGCCGGGTGCGAAGTGTGGTCAATAAGGTCGGCTCATCCCCCAACTATTCCATCAAAACACCTACTGCAGTTGCTGGTGTGCGTGGTACTGATTTTGCGCTTGTGGTTGCTCCTGCCCCTGTTAAGACAAAATCAACCCTTACTCGTGTTTTGTCATTCTTCAATCCAGTTTCAGAAGCTCATGCTATCCTTCCTCCCGTTTTGATGACTGCTGTGGTGACCGGTACCGGATCAACAGTTGGGTTTTCTGGTGTAGTGGGGGCCGTGACTGTTGTTGGGCCGGCTTCTGTCGCAGCAGCTTCTGCTGGCGTTGCTGCATCAGGTGCAGCATTTGTAGGTGCAGCAGCGGCTGCTAGTGCCTTAGGGATAGTCGGGCCTAGTTTGGCCATGTTGAGTGTGCCGCCTGAATTTGAGTAGATAGTTTTCTGTTATGAAGCAGTATTTAGGGCTCGGTAAGTAAATATTCGGGTTGGGTTCAAAACAGCCCAGACCGCTGAATTGTAAATGTTTGGATAGTGCCCCCATCCTCGTTTGATCCGGCTTGTGAACTATATTTGTTCATATGTGAACAAGCCGGATCGA
>JAOZTO010000323.1 GCA_029942265.1 Desulfocapsa sp. | reverse complement strand
CTGGCGGAACAAAGGGCAGGAAAGATGTTCAGGTTATTTGATGTACGTTCCTTAATCATTACTGTCCTGATAGATAGTAATTAATCATAAAGAGGTAAGTGTCGTGCAAGAAAAACAAAGAGTGATTCAGGAGTATGTCCCTGGTAAACAGTTGACCCTGGCTCATGTAATAGCAAATCCTGATCATATGATTTACCAGAGTCTTGGTTTGGATGATGAGGCTGGTGATGCTCTCGGGATACTTACGATAACACCTGGTGAGGCCGTAATCATCGCAGCTGATGTTGCTACTAAATCAGCAAATGTAAATATTGGCTTTCTCGACAGGTTTGGTGGCGCGCTGGTTATTACAGGTGATGTTTCCAGTGTGGATTCGGCATTGAAAAATGTTTCATCCTTATTTGAGACAGTACTGAAATTCAGTACTGTAGCTATTACCCGTACCTGATGAACTGATGAAAAAAATCATGCTGGTGGGCAAAACAGGATGCGGTAAGACCACGCTAACTCAGGTTTTATTAGGTCTTGAAGTTGCCTATAGAAAAACCCAGGCAGTGTGCTATTCAGATTATATTATAGATACCCCCGGAGAGTTTGCAGAGAACAGGAGGTTCTATTCTGCCCTGCTTGCCTCTTCGTCAGATTGTGATATTGTCGGGCTCGTTCAAGATGGAACTGCTCCTAATTCAATTTTTCCGCCAAAGTTCTCTTCCATGTTTTCAAAAAGAGTGATTGGTATTGTTTCCAAGGCAGAGCATGAAAACTGTAATCTTGATCGTTCCAAAAAATTTCTTCATTGGGCAGGTGTGGAAGAGGTTATTGTAACCAGTTCCATTAATCAGCTTGGCATTGACAAACTACAGAATATTCTTCTCAGCTAATCCTCCCCCCTCCCTTTTTGTAAAGCCACAATACAAGTTCCCACTATCTTATTATGGTTAAAGTGACCACCAAAACAGAACGTTTGTCCCGAAAAAGTGAACAATTGTTCCGTTTTATGTGACGCCAGGCTTGGCTATAACGCATACTTACCGGTCTGAGTATTCAGTATTCAGTTGCTGAACACTGAACACTGAGAACTGAGAACTGAAAACTTCCCTAAACACCAAGATGGCGCAAAATTTGCATTAATCACCACAGGAAAACTGGGTGCCGCTTTGTCAGCACTTTACAGTCATATCGTTAACTACAACTATAAGGAGCGAGTTACGTGAACCTACGAAGCATGATACATAATCAGGTCTTCACATTCAAATCGGTCACGGATGTGCTGGCTAAGGCTAATAATGAAAAGTCGGGAGATGCCTTGGTGGGCCTTGCTTCAGAGAGTGCAACTGAGCGAGTAGCCGCCAAACTCTGTCTGGCAAATCTCCAGCTAAAGGATATCTACGAAAATCCTGTTGTTCCTTATGAAGATGATGAGGTAACACGACTGATATACGATGAACTGAATACCACTATTTATGAAGGTCTCAAGAACTGGACAGTTGCAGAACTTCGAGAGAATATTCTTTCTGACAAAAATGGTCAAAATGAACTTCTCAACATGTCTCGTGGATTAACCAGTGAAATGATTGCTGCAGTTGCAAAATTGATGTCGAGTATGGATCTGGTCTATGCCTCGAAAAAAATCAAAATAGCAGCGCATTGCAATACCACAATTGGTCTTCCAGGAACATTATCATTTCGTAACCAGCCAAATCACCCAACTGATAATGTAGAAGGCATTCTTGCCGCATTGAAGGAAGGTTTGAGTTTTGGTAGTGGCGATGCTGTCCTTGGTGTGAATCCTGTGGAAGATAATATTGATAACTTCACACGGGTTATGAATTGTATTGTGGATCTGAGGAAAAAACTTGCCATACCAACGCAGTGTTGTGTGTTGGCGCATGTTTCTACCCAGATGCAGGCAATGGAAAAAAATGTTCCAGTTGATCTTGTGTTTCAGAGTATTGCAGGTACCGAGAGCGCAAATACAGGTTTTGGTATCACCCTTAAAATGCTTGATGAAGCATATGATATGGGATTGAAACTTGGTACTTCGACGGGTCCTAATGTGATGTATTTTGAAACCGGTCAAGGCTCGGAAGTTTCACTTGATTGTCATCATGATGTTGATGAGATGACACTTGAAGCAAGATGCTATGGTCTTGCCAGAAAATATCGTCCATTTATGCTTAATAATGTTTCCGGATTTATCGGCCCTGAGACGATTTACTCTGGTAAAGAAGTTATTAGGGCAGATCTTGAAGATCTCTTTATGGGCAAATTACATGGAATTCCCATGGGAATCGCACCATGTTACACCAACCATATGAAAATGGATCAGGATGATCAGGAAATTGGAACCATGCTCTGTGCTATGGCTGGGTCAAACTTCTTCATGGGCGTGAGTGGTGGTGATGATTGCATGCTTAATTATCAGGATACAAGTTTCCATGATGATGCCAGTGTTAGAGAAATCTTGGGTTTACGACCAGCTTCTGAGTTTGAGAAATGGTTGGAAAAATGGGGCATAATAGCTGATGGCAAGTTAACAGAAGCAGCTGGCGATCCTTCAATATTTGAATAAGAGGAAAAGAATAATGGACCAACAAATAGAGAAGGATATTGTTGCAAGTATTATGAAAAAATTGGCTGAAGAGGGAGTTCTCTCTGGTGCTTCTGCGCAGAAAACGACTGTGTCGAATCCGGATAAAACCAGTCCAGATGAACTTCCGATAGATTCTTTAAACGCTCCACTAACCCTTGACCCCATCGGTACTATAGGAGTTACAAATCCACATAATCTGGAAGCTTTGAAGGTTATGCGAAAATCCACTCCAGCCCGAATTCTATTGGGACGATCAGGGGCGAGACCGAAAACTAATGCATATCTGCAATTCCAGGCAGATCATGCCGCAGCAGTTGATGCAGTCTTTATGGATGTTTCAGACGAGTGTCTTGCAACAAACAATCTCCTCCAGGTTCAGACCATGGTGGTTGATAAAGACGAATATTTGATGAAACCAGATCTTGGTAAAAAGCTTAGTGACGCTGCAAAAAAGACCATTTCCGAGAAAATAGAAAAGGGTAAGCAGGTGCAGATAATTGTTGTTGATGGCTTAAGCTCAACTTCCATTGAAGCAAATGTTGCAGATGTTATGCCAGCCCTTATTCAGGGACTCAAAAATGAAGGACTTTCGGTTGGAACACCTTTCTTTATCAGGTATGGGCGAGTTGGAGTTATGGACGATGTCGCACCCCTTCTTGATTGTGAAGTGATAGTCGAACTGATTGGAGAACGACCGGGACTGATAACCGCAGAGAGTATGTCGGCCTATATGGCATATCGCCCAAATCCGAATATGGTGGAAGCAGAACGAACTGTGATCTCAAATATTCATAGGGGTGGTACACCTCCAGCTGAGGCTGGTGCTCATTTGGCCACGGTGGTTAAAAAGATGGTTACTCACAAGGTAAGTGGCGTCAAGTTATCACAAATATGATGGGTTCGTAAAAATTTATCATATTTTTTACAAACCCATCTTGAATCATAATAGGTGAAATGGTGCAGGAAAAGATCC
>JAOZTO010000322.1 GCA_029942265.1 Desulfocapsa sp. | reverse complement strand
TTACTATGAATTATCAAAAAACACAACTGCCAACAGTGGTCTGTCCCTTCTTTTTCCTTTAAAAAGCACAACTGTCAACGGTGGTCTGTCCATCTTCAACCTCCAAAGAAAATACATAATGATGAAATATGTGTGCATTTCCTGCATAAATACGCCATATTTGTTTTTTCTTTGCATGATTTACATAACCTCAGACAAGCTGCCAATACTGTGGGTAACATTCCAGAAAAGGATATACCGCAACATGAAGATAACGAAATACATCCCACTATGTTCATTAATTCTCCTATTCTGGTCAGCAGGGTCTAATGCAACAACACCCGGGGAAGAGATTGAGAAAAGACGAAATGATCTCAAAAGCGATATCCAGCAATACAACATTGGGAGTAGCTATGCGCAGATACTAAGTATTTTCACAGATCCTGGTATCAGTGCCTCCAGCTTTGATGTTGATGATGACGAAAACACAAGCCTTGAAATCTATAAATTCCCCCTGCAGAAAAACGTTTCGCTGGGTAGTGCTGGATGGGAGCTTGCCCTCAGAGGACTTCTAAGCTACTCGACACTAGCAACGACAGATAATATCGCTGACCAAGTTATTGATTCCAAATGGAAAGCCTATAGTGGCAGTATCGGCACAGGGTTACGTATACCTGTATTTGCCGGCTTTAAACTGTTAGCAGCCGCAGACATTGGCCTCAGTCACATGAAAAATGACGCAACATACCTGTCCTCTGGCTCCGTATCTATAATTCCGTTGGCCTTAGAGGGGATACTCTTCAACTGGGATACTGATGCCTGGATAGGTAGTCTTATCTTCGGTTTTAATTATGAACATCTGTTTGCAAACAAGTACGACCTTGATGTTAAGGGAAGTTACACATACAGCCACATCTCAAGTTTTAACGGCTCTAATGATTTTCAATCTTTCGCTGGTAACGCTCAAACGATATCTCTCTCAGCAGACTTCACCCACCCCCTTGGTTTTTCAATAGCAGATTACCCTTTATCGGGAGTGGCACACCTAGGGGACACGCACTTTCTCGGCAACAACAGAGATACTCTAGGTTTCGACTCATTTGTCGAGCTAGGATATTCACTGAAAATGGATCTTAACCATTTGGGTTTTTATGTGGACTCACTGCGCCTTGGCTATCAATGGAACATCGGCGAAAATGTGAAAGGACAAACCATCCTCTTTGGTATTGATTTTTCGGTGTTTTGAGCTTCTTTTGCCCATGTCCCAAAGTGTATCGTCCTTCAGTTATTAGTATTGTCGTTACAGCCTGGTAAAACATTCGGGTTGGGCTCAAAACAGCCCAGACCACTGAACTCATGGAAGAAAGAACAACACCTCCAATGGTGCGCCAAATGAAAAACCTCAACACCATTGTTGAACAAGAAAACTTTGTGACAGAACCACTTTTACCTGCGGTATTCAGAAAATGACAAAAATTGAAATGTTCACCGGTAAGGGCGGAGTTGGTAAGACAACTATGTCTGTGGCAACAGCCCTTCAATATGCCGAAATTGGGAAAACCTTATTAATTTCGACCGACCCTTCAGGCTCCTTGAGTGAAATATTTTCTCGCCCACTGGATACCAAAATTTACACTGTTGCTCCCAATCTTGATGCAGTGGAGTTAAACCGTAAGTTGGTTCTGAAGTTGTGGCGAGAAAAATTTTCCGAGGATATCTACGCTGTTTTATCTTCCTTTTTACCTGTAGGACGTGAGATTATCGATTATATCGAAGGTGCTCCAGGAATTGATGAAGAGTTTATGCTCGACTATCTCCTGACGATGGCAGATTCCGGGGATTATCAGATGATTATCTGGGATACAGCTCCCACCGTTACCACGTTGAATCTGCTTTTTATTCAGCAGCTGTTCTACTCCCACCTTACCCAGGCGCAGAAGCTCTATTTCAAGGTGAGAAAGGTTTTCAACAAGGTAGACCCCCTGGAGTTGATCGAGACGTGGCGTCTGTTGACGGAGAGGATTATCGAGCTTCTACAAAATGACACCAGAGCCTGGGTGGTTGCTAATCCGGAACCCCTGCCCATAGAACAAGCCTCTGATATAGCAGATTCATTTAACGACTTTGGCATTAAAGTAGAGGGTTTTATCCTCAACAAGGTATTACCGAAAGAACTCTGCCAGGGCCACCCTTTCTGGCAGGAAAAATATAATGCTCAGCAGAAATGTCGGAAAAAAATGCAACTGAAAGCGGGTAATCTTCCGCTAAAGGAAATTCCGGAGTTAATTGGTGATACACAAGTTGATGGTTTTTTGCGGGAAGTGGCCGATCTGCTGCAAAAGAGTGACTAACACCCCATAGCGTGGTACTCGGTATTGGCTCCGTAGAATGTGACTAGCCAAATATTTTTCCCTCAAGTGCCAATTCTTTGAAGCCGTTAAAGAAATTGGAATCAGCGTTAATCTTTAAATACCGCTCGCTGTCATTTTCCAAACCATTGTCCCAGTGGAACAGATCTTCGGAATTGTAGAAGACCAGATCAACATAAAAATGGCTGGTTTCAGTGCTGATCCGCATTTGCCTAACGACAAAGGAGAAGCCTTTGTCCATTTCCAGAAGGAATTTCTGTAATTCATCAATAATGGCCTGTTCCAGCTTGTTTTCTTTTAACTGCCTGGCCTCTGGGAATTGCAGAAATTCCAAAACATAGGGATCTTTAATAAAGCCAAGATGCCTGGCAGTATTATTCTCTGTTTTGTCAACCTAGGTTGAAAGCAGACGCTGAAAATTTTGACTTTTGATATTACATTTCAGTTGGCGTACTGTCCAGTTTTGTTCTCGGACCTCATGGCAATAGTATTGGATAGCTTTGGCCGAATCCATCCGCATAATCAGGCGCAGATGGCTCCATGTCAATTCTCTACACAATGTGGAGAGGACCTTCTGCTGAGGGAATTTACGGTAGAATTGACGGCAATTATACAGATTTGCATAGGAAAAACCCTTGCCCAAGTCAGTTGTGTTCAATGTACCAGTAATATGCCAATCCATCGTGCCAGTCATAATCCAGTCTATATTATATGGAATATACAGGTATTCTAAGGTGTTGGCTCCACGTTGAAAGTGGCATTTTTTCGTTGCTTCATCGACAATATCATTTCACAATTTAACACTGCACTGTACCAGTGACGACCGTGCGTCATTTTGACGACTAAACCGGGAGTCGAACCGCCGTCCCTACCTCACCCACCTCTAAGGAAACTCTCAGCCAAGTCGCAAGAGTACGTGATTCCCTATCTCGTAGCCATACATGCAACAGTCCATTACAATTATTATCCTACTAGTATTTCAAGAAAATTTGATTTTGTAACCTTGATCGTGTATCTTGGTTCAGAGTCAACAGTTAGTGGAAATATGTTTACTTATAGATAAATGATAATCTGGTCGATTGTGAACTACTTTCAATTACGTGTCAGGGGTGATCATGACTGAATACCCAAATGGTTCAGAATGGCGGAAATGGGATTTGCATATCCATTCCACTTATTCCCAGGAACCAAGTGCAAAGCTTTCAATCCAGAAAATTTTTGAGTCAG
>JAOZTO010000321.1 GCA_029942265.1 Desulfocapsa sp. | reverse complement strand
TATCGTTATTCACCTCCACTGGCTGATTTTATAAGCCGCCACGAGACGTTACGCACAGTAACACGGGTATTACTTACTCCATTAGTATGGGTATGTTCATTATTTTGAGTAAATATTCGGCTAGCCCCCCATCTTCGTTCGATCCGGCTTGTTCACATATGAACAAATATAGTTCACAAGCCGGATCAAACGAACCTGAGGCACTATCCAAACATTTACAATTCAGTGGTCTGGGCTGTTTTGAGCCCAACCCGAATATTTACTACAACAATTTCAAAAATATATAAAAAACAAACATGTATAAGAAAATTTCACTACTCCAGAGTCACCCAACGTTAAACAACACAAAAGGGTTTACATTAATCGAATTGCTTGTTGTTTTGATTATTATTGGAATCTTGGCAGGATATGTAGGGCCAAGAATCATGGGGCATCCGGAAGAAGCTAAGCGAACAATGGCGGCAGTTCAGATCACAGGTATTGAAACAGCCCTTGAATCCTATAAGCTTGACAACGGTTCCTACCCATCTACCGAACAGGGGCTTCAAGCCCTGGTGGAAGCGCCTTCTGTTGGCCGATTAGCATCTAAGTGGAGAAAGGGCGGCTATATGAAAAAAGGGAAAGTACCCACTGATCCATGGGGGAATGAGTTTGTGTATCTCAGTCCTGGAATTTATAGTGATTTCGATATTATTTCCTACGGTGCCGATGGTGAATCCGGTGGAGAAGAGGATGGGCTGGATGTGAATAACTGGGAAATTTGACTGCGTTAAGGTTACCTTAAATGAAAATCAACACAGGCAATGAACAGGCGTTCACTCTTTTGGAATTGCTTATTGTCTGTTTCTTAATTGCTATCAGTCTAGCTCTGACTATTCCAAGCCTGCAATTATCAGGTTTGACTAATGACCTGGGATCAGATGCTCGAAAAATAATTTCCCTCGTCCGAGAGGTAAAAGCAAAAGCCATCGCAAAGCAGACACCTTACCTGCTTCATTTTGATATTTCTGAAAATGAAATATGGTATGAAGAAGAAAAGACAGGTACTTCTAAGGAAAAAGAAGAAGATTCCCCTGAAAACAGTAAGAAGAAAGGTATTACTCTAACGGAACCTGTACGGCTGGAAGGCGTGTTGACAAAACCTGAAAATGTGTCAGAATCATCTGATATTTCCCTTTGGGTGAGTGAACGAGGCTATACCAAACAGGCAGTGATTCAATTAAGTAATGCACAGGGTGAGTATTTAAGCCTCGAAATAGCCCCTTTTATTTCCGAGATCAAGCTGCACGAAACACTGTTCACTCTGAACTGATTTGTTGTACGAATCCATCATGATTCCATCACACCGGCATTCCTCATTATTTTCTGCAAATCCCGGTTTTACATTACTTGAAGTGATGATCGCTGTGGCAATTCTTGCCATCGGCCTTACCACCCTGTTTGGATCGCAGTCACAAAGTGTTTCCCTTGCAGGTCAGGCCAAATTTAACACAATAGCCCCCCAACTTGCCCGATTAAAACTCTCCGAACTGCAAACCCAGACGGATGAAATTGTCTCAAACAATGGCGATTTTGAGGAAGGATTTGACGGCTATTCCTGGGCTGTTGAAGTTGATGATTCTCTGTCTGTTGAATCTGAAATTCTCAGCACAGCAATTGAAAATCTCCAAAAAGTAACTCTCGTAATTTCCTTTGCTGAAAACAGCCATCAATATACAGTTGAGAGCTATTTCCTCAAAGAGCCATTGCAATGAATGATGGATTCGTAAAAACTCTTCATCTTCTTCGTTACTGCAAATTTCTTATCATTTCAACGTACTCTAGTACGCCGAAATGATAAGAAATTTACGTGCCTCGAATATGAAGTTTTTTACAAATCCATCTTAAATTCAGATTTTTTACGAGTCCATCATGAATAAATCATGGCTTGATAATTCCGGTTTTACATTAATGGAAATTCTTCTGGCTATTTCCATTTTTGCTGCGGTTGTTTCCATGGCTTATGGTTCATATAATGCTACTTTTAGAGTCATCGATTCAGCCGAATCTCAGGCAAAGATATATGAAAAAAGCAGGGTAGTTCTGGGACTTATTGTAAATGATCTGCAATTATTGTATCAGGGCAAAGGTGGAATATTGCAGGGTACCGAGGATACTTTATCCGGAGAGCGAGCCGATTCGTTAATATTTAGTTCCAACGGGCATATTAGATTTGATAGGGATGATATTGTTTCAGGCTACGCATTGATAGCTTATCAGGCAATAGCAGGAGAAAATGAAGAAGATGGTTTAAGTTTGTATCGTTACGACAAGGTATTTCTACCTGGCAGTAAAGAGAAAGAGAAAGAGGAAGATGATCTGGGGCTGAAAATATGTGATGGGCTTTCAGGGTTAAGTTTTCAATATTTTGATGATTCCGGGGAGAGTTTTGATGAATGGAATAGTGAAGAACCAGAAGATACAGCAAATACCTTCCCTTCAATGGTACAGATAACTGTTCGGTTTATGTCTGCCGAAGACCCGGAAACAGATATTATTTTTAAAACAGGTGTTGCTATTGAAATCGCTGAAGGCCAGAAGTGAAAAATACAATACTACACCCATTACACCAACAAAGCGGCATGGCATTGTTAATTGTAATATCCATAATCAGCCTGTTAGTTGTTGTAACCTTGCAGTTTAATAAAACCATGCGTCATCATCTTCTTGTTTCAGGATATCATCGTGATGACGTGCAGGTACGTGTTATGGCAGAGTCAGGAGTTGCTATCGCCTCTGCACTTTTGCAATCTGATCTACAGGAAAATCAGCATGACAGTCTGTTCGATTCATGGGGAGAACTTAAAGAAGAGGATCTATCTCCTCTTTTTGAAACAGGCGAGCTGACAATAGCAGTAGAGGATTTAACTGGAAAATTTCCTATAAACAGTTTGTATCTTAATTCGAAAAAAATGTCACAAAAGGAGAAAAAAGAAGCTGCCCAGAAGAAAGAGCATGCCATGCGCAATGTTTTCTGGCGTTTATTAAGAACAGAACCATTTTCCCTGGAAGACGGCAAGGCCAGAGAAATTATAGATTCTCTGATAGATTGGCTTGATAGTAACGATGGTGATGGTGAGCAGGAATACGGCGCCGAATCATCTTATTATCAATCTTTAAATCCTCCCTATGAAGCAGGTAATGGGCCGCTACGAATTGTTGAAGAGTTGCTGTTGGTGAAAGGTGTCACCCCAGAGCTGTTTTATGGTGTTGACGAACGTCCGAGCTTGGCATCATTACTCACTGTGCATGGGACTGATGGAGGCATCAATATAAATACAGCCGACCCTGTCATCATACGAGCACTGCATGAAGACATGACTAAAGAACTTGTTGAAACAATAGAAGAATTTAGAGAAGACGAAGGTAATAAAGAGTTGCTTTCCAACAAACTCTGGTATACTACTGTGCCATCCTTCCCAGGATACGTAAAGGTAGAAGATGATGTGATTACAACAAAAAGTTCCTTTTTTTCGATTGAGATAGAAGCACAGCGAGCTGAAACAAAAAAGAATTTCAAGGTCATTGTGGAGCGGGA
>JAOZTO010000320.1 GCA_029942265.1 Desulfocapsa sp. | reverse complement strand
AGCTTTCCAGGGCCACAAAGACATTTCTTGCCATGCTTCCTCAAGCTGTGTTTCTTTCTCATGGTGGAAACCTTGACGAGGCATCTGTTTGTTGACGGTACGGGATAGGTTGTTGTGGGAATTGTTTAATTAATTTAGTATATTTGTAAAGTTGGCAATCGCAAGTCAAAGTTAAAATAGAATTAAAACAAAGTATGATTCTACAGGAATGGCTTAATAGGTTATTTCTGCTTGAAGCCCGTCCCTGTTGTTGCAATTGAACTGGCCTTCTTCCGCCAACAGGGGCGGTTTTATAACACTAATACACTAACCAAATATTCATGCTGGGTTCAAAACAGGCTAAATCACTGAATTATATTTGATGTACGTTCCTTACCCTTCAATCCACAAAACATACTATTCATGGAAAATAAAGACAAAAAAATAGCAGATGAGGTTCTCCTCAAAGTATCCAAGGAGATTACTATCAAATTTATCGAAGTAGGCAGGCTGACCCCAGCCACATTCGCAACAGAATTTCCCAAAATATACGAAACTATCAAAACAACCGTGGGCAAATAACAATGGATCTTCTTACCCAATTAAACCATGCACCACAGGACATAAACCACATCCATATTATGGGAATATGTGGAACAGGAATGGCTGCCCTTGCAGGAATGCTAAAGAATTCCGGTTATACAATCAGTGGATCTGACAAAGCGGTATATCCTCCCATGTCCCTGTTTCTTGAAGCTCTCAACATTAAGGTACATGACGGCTACAACGCTGACAACCTCTTGCCACGTCCAGATCTTGTCATTGTCGGAAACGTTATCACCAAAAACAACCCGGAAGCACAAGCACTTGCTCATGCTGAAATTCCATACCTCTCTTTTCCACAGGCGCTTGCTCATTTCTTTATTCATTCAAGAAAATCCCTTGTTATCACAGGTACTCATGGAAAAACAACCACAGCATCACTCCTTGCTTCATGTCTTGCTAGAGCAGAATATGACCCCACATTTATGATTGGCGGCATTGTCCGAGAATTTGATGCAAATTTCCGTATTGGACAAGGTGCTCATTTTGTTTCAGAAGGCGACGAATATGACACCGCTTTTTTTGATAAGGAATCAAAATTTCTTCATTATCAACCTGATATCGCAATCATAACATCAGTTGAATTTGATCACGCAGATATTTTTGACGATCTTGATGCAATAAAACGCTCCTTCAAAAAATTTGTTTCGCTCATGCCAGCTAATGGATTATTAGTTGCTCATCTCGACGATCCAAATGTTGTAGATGTTGTGCAGGATGCGCCATGTGAAGTACAAGGTTACGGACAAAACGTAGATCTTTTCTGGTCTCTGAGTGACGTGCAGGCAGAGGGTGGTACAACCCATTTCGAGGTCAAAAAACAAGATAATGACTGGGCTAACTTATCAGTGCAATTACCCGGAACACACAACTGTTTAAATAGCCTTGCAGTGGCCGCAGTCCTTCATCACATAGGTCTTGAACCGAAGGAAATCGACAATGGGTTAAAACATTTCGGGGGAATAAAACGTCGTCAGGAAGTCCGTGGAATAATCAACAACATCACTGTAATAGATGATTTTGCTCACCATCCAACAGCGGTAAAAGAAACATTAAAAGCGCTGAAAAATGCGTATGCAGGACAACGTTTAATCACCATTTTTGAACCACGAACAAACTCATCTAGGCGTGCCATTTTTCAACAGGATTATGTGAGTTGCTTTGATTCTTCTGATATGACCTTTATACGAGAACCTGTCCCTCTTGATGACATAGCAGTTGAAGAGCTTTTTTCATCAAAACAACTGGCTGCAGATCTCACCAAAAGAGGTGTCCATGCGCTATCTTGTGTGGACACAGACACTATTCTTGAAAAAGTCATTCCAATTTTAAAAGAAAATGATGTGGTGGCCATTCTCTCCAATGGTGGATTTGACAATATCCATTTACGGTTACTTGATTTGCTACACACTGTTTAGTGACTAATGCTTCCCCTCTTAAAACGAATCCAGAATATCATTGGCAGTTCTTCTCTATTGCAGAATGATTCTGTCGTCGTTCTTGGAGTATCAGGTGGATCTGATTCCGTTGCCCTGCTCCATATTTTATCAGAACTGTTCCCCTCCACCAAACGAATTGCCGTGTATGTTGATCATGGACTCCGCCCTAACGAAACCCCTACCGAGAAAACACTCGTCCAAAAACTTGCTGATCGTTGCTCTGCCAGCTTTGAATATGTGGCTGTTGATGTGCGTGACAAAATGAAAAAAGAAGACTGCTCCCTTGAAGAGGCTGCACGTATTCTGCGCTACCAGGCACTTGAAAAAGTTTGTCTGAAACACCAGGGAAACGCCATCGCAGTAGGACACACAGCAAATGACCAGGCCGAAGAAGTACTTCTTCGGCTCATTCGAGGTACTGGAGTGACGGGACTGAGTGGAATGAACCTTCAACACGGAAAAGTTATTCGGCCACTACTTAAAGAGACAAAAGACACGCTGCGAAGCTACTTACAAGAACACCATATTCCGTTTTGCCAGGATAGTTCAAACGACAACACACGTTTTCTCCGCAATAGAATACGACTTCAACTGTTGCCAATTCTCGAACACGACTACAACGCATCGATACAACAAACCCTTACTCAAACAGCCGAAATATTAAGCGACGAAGATACTCTTCTTGCAGAACTAACAAACACTATACTTCCCAAGCTCACCACAATAGAACCTGAAAAAATAACATTGTCCACCCAGCCATTTACAAAACAACCTATAGCTATCCAACGAAGAATTCTTGATACTATCTGCTGGAAGCTTGATTCAAAACCATCTTTTGTGAAAATTCAGAGCTTATTGAAACTTGCCACAACAACCGAACAAAAAGAGGTGCATCTCTCAGCTGGGCTTCGTGCGGTAACATTCAACAACAGTATTTTATTTCATCGGCCAAGCAAAGCTAAAGGGTACCGTGGTTCGGGGTATATTCCCAACACTTTTTCACCTCTTACACTTTTAGAACCTGGGACATATCAGCTTCGGGAATTGAATAGCACTCTTATTCTTCGTCGGATTCCCTTTGTTCCGAATATGCCACACTCTCCTGATGAACAACTTATGGATGCGGAAAAACTGTGCTTCCCACTTTTACTCAGGCAATACAAAAAAGGTGAAACATTTTATCCTTTAGGTGCTCCCGGTAAAAAGAAAATATCACGATTTCTTTCCGATCAGAAAATACCTGCCATAGAACGGCACCGCTACCCCCTTCTTGTTTCCAACAACAGGCCAATTGCCATAGTAGGTTTACGTGTCGATCACCGTGTCAAAGTCACTAAATCCACTAAATATGTCCTGATCCTACGATTTAGCTCGTATTGAAGCAGAAATTACTCATTAATATTTGATAGTAATAACAAGTACTAACACTACTTTTATTTTTTCTTTGTCTTCTATTTTATCTCTAAATAAAAATATTCATAAAACTCGCCGATACAATGTGGTATGTTTAACCGTGAAGGATTCAAAATAAACAAACTAAGAAGCCCCAAACTCTGCCTAACGCATTTACAAACTA
>JAOZTO010000319.1 GCA_029942265.1 Desulfocapsa sp. | reverse complement strand
TGATCCGGCTTGTGAACTATATTTGTTCATATGTGAACAAGCCGGATCAAACGAAAATGGGGTACTAGCCAAATATTTACTCAAAAGTTAAAATAAATAAATGGATTATAGGATTGCAAAGTCAAAAGAGCCAAAGACAAAGCCATCAACAATGCAATGATAACAGACTTGCCAATTGTCAGTTTACGAGTCCAATCCCAACTCTGAGGCCCTGCCCAAACAACAACCGAAGCAACAGCCATAACAAGTAAAAAGTAAGGCTGATACACAATTCCTCTAACCAGCATCGATGTTTCTGGAACGGATATAAGTCCAAACATTGAAGCAAGATAATTCAAAGCGGCAGGCAGTGTTTCTGCACGGAAAAATACCCATGCAATAAGAACCAGTATAAAGGTTAATGCTATTCGAAACGGTCGCTGTAGCTTAAAGTAGAGTGATTTTCGTCCCATCCCCCGTTCAAAACCCAGCAAGGCACCGTGAAATAGCCCCCAGATAATAAAGTTCCAGGAGGCACCATGCCAAAGACCACCAAGAAACATGACAACCAGAAGATTTGCGGATGTTCGTAATTGTCCCTTTCGATTACCGCCAAGTGGAATATAAAGATACTCACGCAACCAGGTGGAAAGTGATATATGCCAACGTCTCCAAAATTCGGTAATTGAGGCTGATTTATAAGGAGAACTAAAATTTTTGGGAAAGACAAATCCAAACATCAAACCAAGGCCAATTGCCATATCCGAATATCCACTAAAATCAAAATATATTTGGAACGCATAAGCTGCCGCTCCATACCAGGCATCAATCCAGTGAGTGGTTCCCGCTGTAAAAATCACATCGGCAATCTTACCACATCCATTTGCAAGTAATACTTTCTTTGCCATACCAAGGCAGAAAAAAGCTACTCCACGAGAAAATTTTTCAATGGTGTGCGTTCGTGTAGCAAGCTGATTGGCAACTTCCTGGAAACGAATAATCGGGCCTGCAACAAGTTGGGGAAACATCGACACATAGCAGGCAAAATCGATAAAATTCTTTTTATAGCCAGCCTCTCCACGATACACATCAATGGAATAACTCATGGACTGGAAGGTGTAAAAAGAGATGCCAAGTGGCAGTATAAAACGAAATCCTGCCTCAATGCCCATTCCACCAAGACCTGCTGAAGTAACTAATGAATTATAGTTTTCCAGTGCAAAATGACTGTATTTAAAAATTCCGAGTAATGAAAGATTGGTGAGAATCGAAACAAAAAGGGCTGTTTTTCGTGTACGCATACTTCGGGCAGGTTCTGTTTCACCAATAATCCAGCCGCACACATAATCCACAACAGTGGAGAAAAACATCAATAGGGTAAAAAGCGGATTTGACCAGCCGTAAAACAGATAACTAAGCAGAGTAAGCAGCAGATTTCTGCCACGGATTGGCATCAAATAATAGAGGCCAAGACTAATTGGAAGAAAATAAAACAGAAACAGATGTGAAGAAAAAACCATGATTATTACTGAGCCTGTTGCTTTAATGCCTTTTTGCCCGATCTCTTCGTTAAATGCAAAATTTTATCCTCGGAATATCAACCATATGCCTGCGGTAAAATTTTGCATTTACCTCGACATCGAACAAAAATGCTATTAAATCAACGGACTCATTACTTAGCCATCTAAAGTTTGACCTTTATACGATCTTGTCAGATGTTTACTTGGTAATAGAGTTCAAGATCAGGATCAAACATATCCATCATAAGCCGTTCACCTTCAAGTTCAGGGTGCTGATCAAATCTTTCCACTTTAATCTTAGTATTACTTCCTGGTTTAAATGTTTGTGCCTCAGGAAGAACTGTACGATCAAGCACTGCCCATTGGGCAATTAATATTTCATTTTCAGGATATTTTCCATGTAACACATTTTCAACAGCATAGCGATTCACCACAAGCGCTCGTTGATACGCTCCTAAGGAATCAGGAGCCGGTACCGCAGAAGCTTCTTTCAGTTGCCCCTGTATCTCTATTGTATCCACTACTGCACGTGCCTCAATATCACCTGTAACTAGCTGAGATTTTCTACTGATATCAGAGTTTGAACTAGAGCCAGCGTAGAGCGCAACATGAGAAAGTGATCCAAGAAGCCCTGCACCCTCAATATCTGGATTACCAAAAACAAGCTCCATATCCTGCAAATCTGCAATAACCGGGCGTTGAAGGGTAAATTCTTTTTTCAACACTCCATTTATATACAGCTTTAGCTGTGTACCCGTTATATTCACAAAGAGATGTTCGGGACGATGAGGCGTAAGTAGTGTTTGGATGTTTATATCAGCTGCAATTTTTCCTTTTGCGAAAACCTGTAATTGCAGATTTTTTCCTTTCTGGGAAAGAGAGAGAAAAGAACGTTTTTCTGCATCAAACAGACGAAGAATAGATGAATTATCAACAGGTTCTGTACTACCTGGAGTATATAAACATTCAATCCCCATCCCATCTGTTTTTTGCAATGCTGTGACTATTTTTTCCCCTGGTATCTCGGCAATATGCCCTGCACCTTGAAAATCCATTTCAAGGAAACGATTAAAGCGGGCACGCTGTTTCGGGGTAACTCTAAACTGACTAAACCCGATCAAACTACCATCTTCGAGTTTATTTTCGGCCATAACATCCTGCCACAAAAACAGTAGCTTATCAGAAGATCCTGGCCAATCAACACTTTGCTCTGTAATAACAACTGGATCGGCCTTTTTTTGTTTCATGCCAAAACTACTTGCGCTCCCAGTAGCTATCCACACATCAGGATAAAAATCTGCACGATCGTTATGACTTACCTGAAACCATGCCTCAACCGTTTTAAGATCGGGGCTGAACCTTCCAACATAAACCTCAACTTTCTGACCGCCACCATTAATCTTATTTCCGCCCTCTCCTTCCACATAAGGCCCCGTCATAGTTAAATAACGTACATGATTACTCCAACGTGGATGATACACCTCAAAGCCTTCCACCCCCGCAACGGTATTAATATTGGTGGTCCAGAATTCTGCTGTAAAGGGATTAACAAAGTTTAGATTACGATGTAGGCCGTCAAAAACCCAGAGAATGGCACTGTTATCAGGGCTAAGCGCAGTCCAACATCCCTTACCGTATTGCTTCCATGTATCTTGTTCAAAGAGAAGAATACCGGCGTGAGGCCATGGGAACATACCACCTGCAAATTTCCCATCTCGCGACATATCAAAGTTGCTCCATGAAAGGTGGGTTTTATTCCAGACCATTTCACGTTTTTTGGGTTTATTCAAAGGAAAACGAATAAGTGGATGAGTAGTAAAGTATTTGTTTTCAGGCCCATCTCCATCGAGTGCATAGACCCATGTTATTCCGGTAGCTTGATCAATCCAGACATCAACTGCAACGCCACTACCCAAATTTTTCTTTTTCCCTTTTTCAAAATCAACCAGATAAATCTCATGACGACTACGGCTTGAAACCACTACAGTCTTTCCATCCGGTGTCATAATTGGTTTGTAAAAATTCTGTACATCAGGAAGTAATGATCGTTCTTTTTTTCCATCACGGGAATCGTATCCCATAAGTTTGAAATTATCGCCAAAACCATA
>JAOZTO010000318.1 GCA_029942265.1 Desulfocapsa sp. | reverse complement strand
GTGATATTCCGAGCATTATTTTTTGACAATTCTGAAGAGTTTGGGCGAAAGGGCACTCTCGGACAGCCTCCTAGGTTCAAATCAGGAATTTCGTAAAAGGTTGCGCCCAGGTCGAGTGCCTGTGTGCTTACTATTGTCTACTACCAACGTTCCGTTAACAATAACATGTTCTACCCCTTTAGCGTAAGCCAACGGCTTCTCGTTTGTTGAAACGTCATCTAATTGATTGTAATCAAATACAACCACGTCGGCGAAAAACCCCTTTTTGATTAGGCCACGATGTTGCAGTCCAAAATGAGTAGCAGGCATACTTGTCATTTTACGGATGGCCTCCTCAAGTCGCAATGTGTGCTTTTCTTTGACATGGTAGGTAAGAAAGTGGATCATTCCAGCATAACTTCCACGATATGGAAGTTTATCTTTCAATGGTCCTTCAAGTGAACTGCTTGGAATGTCTGCCTCTAAGCTAAACAGAGGGTGGCGAACCATTTCGGTTACATGCTCTTTTGTAAAAACGAGTCCAAGTGCCAATAAATTGTCAAGTCCTGAACCTGCAGCAACAAGAATATCAAAATAACAATCCCACACATCTTTGGCCCACAAATCAGCTATTTCAAAGAAATGCTTACCGTTTATTTCAGGAAACTTGGTGCTTTGCATGATGCGTACTCTATCCCATTCTCCCCGATTGAGGAATCTCCAATATCGATCGCAGTCATTTCGAACTTTAAGGCGTACCGCAGGATCTTTGAGTAATATTGCAGTTTGTTCAGGCCCTCCGGCTCTTACCCATGGAGGCAAGATAGCAGCAAGGCATCCAAATCCATCAGTCATTCCAATGCAGTCGGTTTGTATTTCGAGTCCGTCCTGCCTGGCCTGTTCAATTGTCTGAACAGCACGTAGCCAGGCGCCCTCTGCAGCACCGGTATTATATCTGACATTCAGGTGAGATACTTGTCCTTTTGTACCACTTAGGCGGACGATCTCGATAAATTCTTCAATAGCACTCTGCAATGATTCAGCATAGTTTCTGAGATGACTGGCTAAGAACCCATTGTACTCCCCGACAACTTTTGCCATCCGCAGTAGTTCTTCGGTTGAGGCTAGGCGTCCGGGTTCGTATTCAAGTCCGGTAGATAATCCTATGGCACCAGCTTCCATAGCCTCACGCACAGAATTTTCCATGGTGCGCATCTGTTCTTCTGTGATATCAGCACTTTTTGTAGAAGCACCAATCCCGATTGATTCTCGTATAGCACCATGACTAACCAGCCATACCAGATTACCCGAAGTTCCCATTTCGCTGATCACCTGAAGATACTCACTAAACGAGGACCATGTGACCGGTCCTTCATAACAATACTCCCGTAAACGGTCTGCAACGTTTTCTCGGGACAAATCGCTCGCAGGAGCATTACCTAGACCACAATTTCCTACAATTTCAGTAGTTACGCCCTGACGAATAGTGCTCTGAACGGTTGGGTTTGTGTGGATGGTCCAGTCCGTATGGCTGTGACAGTCGATAAATCCAGGACAAACAATTTTGCCGCTGGCATCAATGACACGTGTGGCTTGGGCATGTTGCAGATTACCCACGTCCACAATACGGTCATTGTTGATCATTATATCAGCAGGATACATAGGGTTACCAGTCCCATCGGAAATCCAACCATTGCGAATTAAAACATCCATAACATCTCCTTTTTTCGAAATTTGAAAAGTGCGATTTTTTTTGCATCATATTTTGTAAATATTCAGCGAGCACCCGATAATTGGCGTAACACTAACCTGTAACTGTTCAACTGTGCCTGTTCAGATGTGACTCATGTGTTATAACAATTCCTTATCTGCGGCAGAAACAATGGTGTCAAGTTCTTTTAAAACAATATCATCGAGAGGAGGTACCTCATGGTTTTTTAGGATATGATCCAGTTTTACCTGAGCATTATCAATTATATCCTTAAAGTCAGAGCTCCAACCATCAAATCCACGCCAGTCAAAGAGTTCAGGCTGATATTTCTCTTCCCGACGTAAAAATTCCATGGTGTGTTTATCTGATAGAAAATGGCCTTTGGGGCCGACACTGTTAATTGCATCAGCAGCCAGAGTTTCGTCATTAATTTCCATTGCGGTCGAGGCAGCTTTTGCGTAACCGAGCATTTCGTTATCAAGAACCAGTGTTAGTGGGATAATGGTATTAACTGAATCAACGGCACCAAAAGGACCAATTTCCTGGACACCCATTGCTGCCGCCCACATAAGACCAGCCGCCCGATCAAAGATATACTGTGGATATTGGGTTGCCCCGGTGGCCACTAACGACGGAGAAAATGGTATGCAATATTTATCAGCCAGTTGTTTAAAGGCAGCTTGTACAGGGTAGGCATCCGGGTTTAGATAGTAGACCATACCTGTACGCATATCCATGGTTTGGGGGGTTGTGGAATAGCAATTGGGTAATCCCGGGCATAATATCTGCAGCAATACCTGACTGCCGAGGAATTCGGCATTCATTAAATTCAAAATCCCGGCAAAGGTGTATGGAGCATTGGCTCCGCTTACTGGGGTAAGAGGTACTCTGATGGGTATATTGTATTTGCCGTATAGAAGCAAACGTTCTATTTCGTCATGGGGAAAATAGAGCGGTTCAATAACACATACGATCCCAGAAGCAATGGGGCGCCTGCGAAGTTCGGCTTCACTGCCGACTACCGCAACCATCATCTCCAACTCGTAAGCCAGGTTTTTCGAATCAATGGTCAGGCAGTAGAGGTGTTTTCGGGTATTTTTCAGGAATGTTCGCAAGGTGTGTAAATCGTAAGTCGCTAGAGGTAGATCTGATGGAGTGAGTGTGCCGACGGTATTTATATTGGCAAGGGCATCTGTAACTTTGGCATATTCAGCGCAATCATTATCTGTGATCATTGCCATCTGCTTGGTCTCAGGACGATATTTCTTAATGGGACCTGCTGCAGTTCTTCCAGCCAGTGGCGTCTCCGGCCCCATGTTAAAATCAAAACTTTCTTCTCTGCCCGCACATATATAAGACGAAGGAGCCAGTTTAAGACATTTTTCCACCAGTTCTTTTGGGAAGTATGCCCTCTGAGTGTTTATATCAACTTTAGCACCAGAGTCCGCCAGTTTTTTCAGAGCACCATGATGCTCAATTAACATTCCGGTAGTTGCAAGGATTTCGAGTGACGACTCATGAACCTTTTGGATCTGATCATCACTATACATCTTAAAAGAACTCATTTTTTCTCCTGTCTTGTTCCTGTTCAGTTCACTAAATATTTTGTAACTATTCAGCCAGCACCTGATAGTTACCAAACCGCAGAACTGTAACTGTTGTTCAGATGTGCTTCATATTCGTTCATTTGGACATTCGAAGCATAGTTTGCTATTCGAGAAGGCCAAAAGGGACGAATACGGGTGCTCCTAAACAGTTATCAATATTTTTTGATCACCATCGAATCTCAGCGTTAATAATCCAGAGCTGTTCCATGATCATTATATGTGAAAACCACAATTCCACTCCATGGGGGCTCTATTATTGCCGCACGGACAGCAGTGTACATATAATGAACACGAAACAGCTACTCACTATCGCGGTAG
>JAOZTO010000317.1 GCA_029942265.1 Desulfocapsa sp. | reverse complement strand
TGCGTAACGTCTCGTGGCGGCTTATAAAATCAGCCAGTGGAGGTGAATAACGATAATAGAGAGCGACAACACTACGTCCTAGCACATTTTTCTTCAAATAATTATCCCTGAATTGCCGCAACACATATACATGAGGCTCCAGAGATGACCCAAATGCGGCTGTTGCAATAAAACAGGCATCTTGTGTTTTAAACTGCAATTCATTTCCATAATAGGTTGTGCCCTCTGAAAATGTTGCATAAGCACGAACATAATATAAGGTATCCGGCGTAACACGCAACACATCACTCCGGAACTGCCCGGCACCTGTACCATCGGTGGTACACCCTTCACGAACCAAGTAGTCCGGTATCTTTCTATGATCAAAACCTGGGTCTTCTGTACCATCTGCTGATGTCTGACCAGTACTGCTGGTATTTCCATCATCTGGTACAGAAGAGTCTTTGAGGACTGGACTTGACGTTATTCCGTAACATACTCCTCTTGCTGTGACTGTTACGTCAACAGTTTCATTTGCACTTTCAGTAACTGTGTCGGTATCAGTATCAGTATCGGGATCGGGTTCTGGCTCGGGGTCTGGTTCATGTGAAATTCCAATATAACCACCTGTTGCCGCACTTGTTCTGGTGACCATGGTGACAGGTGTCGTACTGATATAGTATTTACTGCCATAAAAGATACCGCCTGTTTGGAGTGCCGCAGCAGATATTTCGGCAGCAGTATTGTAACGACTAACAACAAAATCAGTATCTTTTCCATTATTTGTAGACCCAGCAGCAAGTATCTGCCCATTGTTCTGCACAATCACTGCCCTGCTTACATCATCGAACTGTTCAACATCTGTTAAGAGAACCTCTGCTGTTGACGTTTTCTTCTCCTCATCTGTTGTTGATAACATTTTTTTAGCAGATATAAACTCACTACTTCCGTCCACAGATGTTTCGCTGATATCAAATTCAAATAATGCAAGATCTGAATCAGTTCCGCGAGAAGCATATCCTGCGACATATACTCTGTCATCATCTCGATTTGCCAATGAATAACCGATGGCATCGTAATCTGTATCACTTATTAAAATTCCTGATTCGCCCAGGGTTTCATCCGGTTTTCCATCTTGAAGAAATCTTGCCAGAAGAACTTTTTTGTTTTTTTCCCCCTGTGAATACCCCGCAATCAGAATTTTCTGATCATTCTGTAGTTTTATATCGTATGCAACCGTGTTGTTGCCATCATTAGCTAGATACGCAACAGCATTTGTGCCAAAGGAGGTATCACTCTGTCCATCTTGAAGTAAACGGGTAACAAACACTTTCTTTTCAGTCGTATCTTTTTTATAGCCGGTAAAAAGAATCTTACCATCATCCTGGAGAGCCACTGCATACGCAACAGAATCACCATCACCGCTATCAAAAAAAACTCCTTTTTCCGCAAAATTAGTATCTTGGGAACCATCAGCATGTAATCGAATTATTGTAGCCTGTGTGATCTCTTCCTGTTGACTTGTTCCGGCAATCAGAATTTTTCCATTTTTCTGCAATATCAGATCATATGCGACATCATCCCCTGAGCTAAGGGCAAGTTCAACATAGCCATCATCGTCAAAGTCCCTGTCAAGCAATCCATCTTCCTGTAAACGAACAAGAAGTACATTCTTTTTTTCTTCGCTGGATACTGTACCAACTAAAAGAATTTTCCCATCTTCCTGTATCTTGATGGCATTTACAGTTTCATCATCTCTACCGATAGACAATGTTACCTTACCTGTATCATTGAAATCTGTATCAATCGTACCATCGGATTTATAGCGAACTACAGCCAAGTCTGTATTGGCACCATTATCGGTAAATCCGGCAACAATAATCTTTCCATCTTTTTGCACGGCAATAGCTTTGGCCTCATCATTATAGATTCCAAAATCTGTTGTCAGAATACCATTTTTTCCAAACTCTGAATCCAGCTGTACCGCTGCCCAGGAGTTTGTACAAAATGGTAGCAACCCTACCAGTGCCAATAGACATATGTTTTTAAATAGTTTCATAAGTACGTTATTCCATTATATTTTATAATAAGAACAGGGTATTTCTTTAAGATCTTCGCTCATCAGTTCACATTGAGTAATTTTCAATACCGGAGGACTGCCACCAGCATCCTGTTGCGCAGACTTGTATTCAAGATCCAGCAGGTTGACATCCTTCCCACTAACACCTTTTGCGCTGGCCATAACAACTACTACCTGCCCATCCTTTTTATCATTTGCAATATGCATAAAGGAATTGGTTGCAGCCGATTTTTGGGATTTGACAAACTCGAATTGCTTCTTGTCGTGGGTAATGATAATCTTTAGCCCAGCAAGTTTGTCTGCCTGATCAATTTTCACACTGACACGATACTGTGGTGATGATGATGTTGGTGCCACTAAAACAAGCGACACTTCAGCAGCATACACCAGTGAAGAAAAAGAAAACAGAGCGAAAAACAAAACAAAAACATGCAGTAATAAACGTTTTTTTTCTTTTAACATTTGTTTTTTTATAACCATTCAACCAATACCTTAAAATTAACAAAACACTGTTCTACAACTTTCAATAGTTTTTAAAATACTTATTATAGCACGGTAATTTTTTTTATCAATGGGGGGTCAAGTCTACCGTTGGCTTTTAACTCCTGTGTTTCAAGTTTTGAAATCATCTTAATCTCCCATAACAGCAGAACTATTCGATGAGGACGGAACTTTCAATAAGCCAACGGTAGACTTGACCTCTTCAATGATTTCATCCTTACTTGCATCAGGGTTTTCAGCGATAAAGGTTGATAGAACTCCTGCAATATATGCGGTTGATATTGAAGTGCCTGCATATGATTGTTTGCTGGATAGGTCGTTGGAATCCTGAGGAAACAACGCCATACCCGGTGCATAAACAGTGACAAAATCGCCATAATTGCTTTTTTCCCACGGGTTTCCGTCTATCCCGAGAGCGCCAACACCAATAACTGTATCGTAAGCCGCTGGATAAACAGGTACTCCTGTAGGCTCGTTCCCTGCCGCCGCAAGGACAATAGCTCCAGCAGCATCAGCCTGTTGCATGGATTGTTCTAAAAAATCACTTTTGGTTTCCGTTCCCCAACTTAAACTTATAATACTTGCATTATTTTCCAAGGCAAAATCAACACTTTCAATAAGAGTAAAATTCGTGGTAAGTCCCTGATCATTGAATATTTTTATGGGTATGATAGATACTGATTCGTTTGCCTCAGCTTCTGCTCCACCTATGGGCGTAACCATACCTGTTGCCAGCATAGCCATTTGGGTTCCATGCCCTAGCGTATCGGTAAGCGGTTCACCTGTATTAATAGGGTTGAGGGATGTAACAACAAATGGTTCAATTCCCTGCCCTGCAGTTAATCCGCTATCTAGGATCGCCACGGTTCCACCTGTATTTTTTTTTGAGGTCGTGTTATTTTCTCGGATAGATGTGTCGGCAGTTACTGACGGCTGAGTGTGAGGTTCTGGAATATTTAATTCATAGACAAAATTAGGTTCAGCTGCTCCAGGAAGCTCACTATTAATTTGACCAACCAGTGCATTGATATCTGTATCGTCGGCTACCTGAATTCC
>JAOZTO010000316.1 GCA_029942265.1 Desulfocapsa sp. | reverse complement strand
TTTCCATACTACCTGTATGTAACGTTTTTTTAAGTATAGCTGGCGGAACAAAGGGTAGGAAAGATGTTCAGGTTATTTGATGTACGTTCCTAACTACAGAAAAAAATTCCCAAGAGAGAAAATATATGAATGTAATTAGATTAATGATTGTAGCCGTAGGTGGACAGGGAAATCTTCTGGCAGCTAAGGTACTTGGAGAGGCAGCACTTCTTGCTGATATTCCTTTTAGAATGAGTGAAATTCATGGCATGGCTCAGCGTGGTGGTGTGGTGGAATCTGCAATGATTTTCGGGGATGCCAAAAGTTCTCTTATCTCTGAAGGTGAAGCAGATATCCTGGCCGGTTTTGAACCCCTTGAGACTTTACGTGCTTTGGATAAATGCAATAAGAAAACAGTGGTTATCACTAACTCGTCACCTTTAGCACCATTTGCGGCAGCTGTCGGACAGTCTGCATACCCAAGTCATGATGATTTACAAAAACAGATATTGACACGGGCAGGAAGCTTGAAAAGCTTTGATGCAACAACTCTTGCCACTGACGCTGGCAATGTTATGGCCGTAAACATGGTTATCCTTGGTGCGTTGGCTGCTACTGGTCTGCTTCCTGTGTCAGCCGAGAATATTAGAGAGACGATTCGTAATAAGACAAGAAAGAACTTTGTTGAAGTCAATCTTAAGGCTTTTGAATTTGGGCTTGGTCAATAGTCTTGCGAAGTTTTTTTCTTGTAATTATTTACTACACGAAAGAGTCCTATTATAGACATCGTAAACATATCAAGAAAAAAGTAATTATATTGGACATTCATCTGCATTTACAGCGACGGGAAAGTTGTCAGTAGTCAGTGTTCAGTTATCAGTAACAGAATAACTCTCTGTAATTACTGAACACTGATAACTGATGACTGACAACTCAGACCGGCCAACTGTCCAACTTTCATTATCTTACCGTTACTATGCAATAAACAGTAAAGTTGACTGAAATATTTATGAGGTCTGTATTATGGGTAATTATTCTGTCATAGTCCTCGATTTCGAAACAACCGGCCTTTCTCCGAAACATGGTGATAGAGCTATCGAAATCGGGGCAGTTCTTATTGAAAATAACCGTACTGTAAAGAGCTTTCAAAAACTGATGAATCCTGGATTCAGGATTAGCTCGTTTATCGAATCCTATACTGGTATCAGTAACAGTATGGTTGAGGCGGCGGCACCTTGCGAAGAAGTTATGGAACAATTCGCAGGATTTGTTGGTGATTATCCGTTGGTTGCCCACAATGCATCTTTTGATGCACGGTTTCTTGACGCAGAATTTCAGTTTATTGGGAAAACACGTGCCAATCCCATTGCGTGTTCCATGCTGGCATCTCGTCGAATTTATCCCCATGCCTATAATCATAAGCTTGGCACTCTTGTTGAGTATTGCGGTATTGAAAATGATGGAACCTTTCATAGAGCATTGGCTGACGCTGAAATGACCGGCCATCTGTGGATTTCAATGATTGAAGAAATAAAAAGAAATTACGGTCTTGAAAACGTACCATTTGAACTCATGCAGAAAATATCGAAAATCAGTAGCGCAAAGGCATCTACTTTTTTACAGAGACAGCAGTAGTCGTTTAAGTGATAATATTAATTTGTATTGAACGAAATGTCTTTTCTCGGGGAAGATCTTGGGATCTTCTTTCTGTAACAATAAAGGTGGTGGAATTCCCCATATAACTGTCAATTTGTAATTAGTTTACTGGCACTTTGCTGTAATATAACTATATTGCCAGGGAGATAAGGATTTTACAAGGATATCTCATGGAAATAAATATTTTGGATATTCGTCCGGCAGGGTATGTGTATTTGCAGGAAAAATTAGAGTTGGCCAGTATGCCTCACTGGCATACTTCATTTGTTTCGCCTACTGGGACTCATCGGTCTAAAGTCCAGGATGGAGTAATTGAAGATATCTATGAGTCCGTTGATTTAATAGCATTTTTGTTCGATGTCGAGGTAAATGGAAAATTTTACCGCAGGCATATGGTTGATATTCCGAGGATAAAATTTTTCATTTAACGAAGAGATCGGGCAAAAAGGCATTAAATCAACAGGCTCATCTATCCAGCAAGGTATTGGCTAGGAGATACAATCGATGACCATCTGGAATTTGCACTGAAATATGATGGTGTCAGTTTGGGGCTGTTAAGTCGTATCTTTGAACGTGAGCCACCTACAGATCTCATTACATATATTCAATCCAAGCCGACCGGAAAGTATGCTTGAAGAAGTAAACATTCGGGTTGGGTTCAAAACAGCCCAGACCACTGAGTGCCCCAGGTTCGCTTGATCCGGCATGTGAACAGGTCGGATCAAGAGAAGATGGGGTGCTAGCCGAATATTTACAAGAAGACAGACAGAAAATGAGGAAAAACGGCGCCACGTTGAGCAATTGGAATAGAAGTCAGCAGAAGCCATAGTACTAGGTAAGCGAGGAACGAGACTCCGAACGCCAAGGGTAATGCCTTGGACACGGTGAAGGGCTGAACCTTAAGGAGAGTAAAAGGCCGCCAATGGCTCTGGATATACGTTGAATCCGAATGGAGGAGTAATATCCAGACGTTAATTGGTGAATCCAACTTAGGTTTTACGTCCGGTTACGACCCGACAACCTTAAGGAAACGCCCCGTGCGGAGTGTTGTGGTAGCTGGGGAGAAAAACCCCAGCTACCCGATTAGCCCGTTTTGTTGTAGGTAGTTGCTTGATATTGTTGATGTTTTCTTCTTTTTAATCTATAGTGTCTCGATTGTTTTTAGACGACATATTATGCCATTTTGTATCTATGAACTTCGTTTTTCAGTTTGTCTTCAAGTAGGTCTTCTGCTTTTTCTAATTCAAATCTGCTTTGGAGGTTCATCCAAAAGTGAGGAGACATATTGAAAAATATACCAAGACGCAATGCTGTGTCAGCTGTGATAGATCTTTTTTGGTGAACAATCTCATTAATTCTTCTTGGTGGAACTGAAGTGTCTTTGGCTAAGCGGTATTGTGTAATTCCCATTGGGCCAAGGAATTCTTCTAATAATATTTTCCCAGGATGGATAGGAGGTAATTTTTGAGTTTTCATTTTGCTGTACCTCATAATTAAATTTTAAAGCGATATCTTTTAATGATAATCAACAATTTCAACATTAAATGTGTCGCCATTTTTCCATTCAAAGCAAATTCGCCATTGCCCGTTGATGCGAATGCTATGTTGCCCTTTGCGATTGTCTTTTAATTCTTCTAGCCTGTTTCCAGGCGGTATTCTTAAATCATTTATTGTTGTTGATGAATCTAAAATTACTAGTTTTTGCCGAGCATTTTCTTGAATATCTGTGGGTAGTTTTTTTGAAAAACTTCTACCAAATATCTTTTTTGTTCCTTTGCATCTAAATGATTTAATCATGTAATAAATAATAACACCATTCGGTAGTAATTCAACCCGTTAATGTTTTTTTGTTTGGCATGGCGCTTATGGCTTAAGGGTGGTAGGTAACCTACTGTCCTTGTGATTTTTGTGATTTTAATGTGTTTCAAGGAATTGATCCATAGATATTGCTGTTTCTGGAAAGTTATGGAGTACTTTTTTGTCTTGAGTGACAAGAAGAACATCAAGATCTTTTGCCAGAT
>JAOZTO010000315.1 GCA_029942265.1 Desulfocapsa sp. | reverse complement strand
AAGCGAACCTGGGGCACTATCCAAACATTTACAGTTCAGTGGTTGAGCCTATTTTGCCCCAACCCGAATATTTACGCTGTAGTGTTAGAATATGTTAATATTTCAGACAGTTGATCGACAAGAACAGTTACAAAATTTCAATAACTATTGTGAAGAGTGTTTTGAAAAATTTATTGTACAAAAACAAACGTATTAAAACACAACAGCAACTATGAGTAGAGTATAAATTTTTTAATTTTACTTATAAAAATGTGTTTTCAGAAATCAATTTTCCAGGGAGAGTAAAAATGATAGGTAAAGCAGATAAAGAAATTTTATTTTCAAATTTCACCTACGACCCCAGTGTCTATTATTTCTTTTATATTGGTGAGGCTAAATCCCACTATATCAACAGTTTTCTCCAAGAGACACTGCAAGAGAAAATGAAAGGTAGGGAGGTACAGTTTGTATCAATCATTTCAGATATATTCAGCCAATATGATTATCCTAATGTATTAGTCATAAATCCATTTGTTGCAAACTCAGAAAATCATTATACAGTTAAAAAAACAGAACCAATAACTGCCATCAGAAACAGAATAGGCACTCCTGAGTTTATGACTGCCGTTTCTAAAAATTCAACGGTGCTAGACTGTGTTAAGCAAATTCTAAAGAATCAGGATGAACTGTATATTTATCTTTTTGAATCCATCCTAGAAATGAGTCTTGATCAGATTCAAGGTGTAACACTGATTGGGCCAGATAAAGATCTTGCAACAGCTTCGAATAATAAAATTTCACAATACCAGGATGTTAATGGTATCGCCCCCCTAGCATCTCATCGTTTTTGTGATGATGTCGCAACGCTTTTACAGATAACACGATCTTTGCGTGATGAGTGGAATGATGGTATTTTTATTAGTTGTGCGTATTCTGCAGCTGGTTCAAATTCGATTGTAACACATTCACAAGAGGAGCTAAAATCTTGGAGTGTAGGTAAGGAAGGGACATTTTTAATTTCAAGATTTATTCCCCATATCCTTGATCCTACCGTACTTGCTGTAGTGGCCAATGAAAATGATGTGTATATTGCAGGTGTTGCTGATCAAATTATTGAAAATGGAAATCGTTTTGTTGGTTCAACTTATCCATCTGTTGCAACTGACCAACAGAAAGAAAAGCTTCACCAATACACCCAATTAATTGGTCAGATGCTTGGTCGTCAGGGATATCGAGGCATATTTGGGTGTGATTATATCATCTCAAATAATGGCGAAATATATTTTATAGAGATCAACGGCAGGAAGCAGGGAACAACTCTGGAATTTTGTTATTCACTTGAACAGGCACTTCCAAAGGGATCGCCAATGCTCCCCGAATTGGAATACTATGCGGTGACCGAAAATAGATTTCCAGATAACTCACTGGAATTATCTCCAATAAGCAGTGTATGCCACTGGGGAACGTATAATTACAAGGTACATACGCAAAAAACAACCACAGGATTTATTCCTCATAACACACATGAAAGAGAATCATTTAGAAAAATTGCCACAGGTGCCCTAAGTAAAGATTTTGTAATTCTTGAACATGTTGGATCGCACTGCACTGTTTTACCAGGAACATTTTTGGCAAGAGTAGTATCCGTTGCAGCAAGTAAAGTACAAATGGAAGAAGGCCTTCGACAAAGTGTCGAATTAATCAAACAAACAATAGATGAGGCGTAATAAAAATGACAACTTGTTCTCAGAAACCAGCTGACCAATCAGGTTCTTTTGATCAATTTACAGAGGATTTATTTAACACTCTATACACCCCTGTGCAAGGTAGTCGAGAGGCTAGTAAGGAAGAGAAGGCATTAATTGTTACCCTGTTTGCAAAAGCAGATCAAAACCAACTGACGGCTCCTATAGTTGCACTGTTTGCTAAACTTCTTGAGTTTAACAGTGAACAAAAAATTGAAATTAGTAATTTTGGACTTGAGCGTAAGGTGCTTGAAAATATCGCTCTAAGACATCAGGAAATCGATGAACATATGGTTTCGCTTGGTGGCAGACTTACTCAGGCTCTCCCCATTGCTGATGTGGCAAATGATCGGGTAACTGATTATCTTAGCAGAAAAACGGAAGAAGCTCCAAGTGGTATAGAACTCTGGCCACAAATTCAGGAGAATATCGCTCGTATTAAACGGGAATTGAAGATGAGTGATGATGATTGGAATTCATCTTCTGGGCAACTAAGAAACGCAGTTGACTCTGTCGATACCTTGGCCAAACTAATTGATTTGCCGGTTGATGCGGTTAAGGCCATTGGGAAAATCACAAAATCGTATCGAATGCGATTAACTCCCTATTACACCAGTCTCATTATGCCTGGCATGGTAAATGATCCGATTATGCTACAATCGATTCCAACTGGTGAAATGATTAATAATTCAGGGATTGAAATTCCACCAGTGGCAGCAGATCATTCTCCTGCACGCTTAATTGATCAATTTTACCCACGAGTTCTCACTATTAAATCCACCAATATGTGCGCAATGTACTGTACACATTGTCTCAGATTGGCCCATATTGGTAGGAAAGATAATGTCTATTCAAAAGAAGCATATGGAGAGGCACTTGATTATGTTCGCAACAATAAACGAATTCGTGACGTACTTATAACAGGTGGTGATGCGTTCGTACTGCCAAATTCTATTTTGAAATTTATTTTGGAAGAACTAGATTCAATAAAACACGTCAAAATGAAACGACTTGGTACAAGGGTTCCTGTAACCATGCCCATGCGTGTTGACAATGAGTTACTTGATATTTTAGAAGCAAGTAATGACAAGAAACCTGTTCGGGTGGTTACTCAAATCAATACAGCCCGTGAAATTACCCCTGTGTCGCAGGAGACGTTCAAACAGATTTCCAAACGGGTTTTTGCCGTATTAAATCAAGCAGTATTGTTAAAAGGTATTAATGATTCCAAAGTGAAGATGTGGAAGTTATGTGAAACTATACAGGAGTCGTATGTCAGACCCTATTATCTTTTCAACTGTAGTTACAGGAATCCACAGTTTAATCACTTTAGAGTACCGTTGGAAGTAGGAAGAGATATTATCGAATCAATGTATGGTAATATTTCAGGAGATGCGATTCCAAGATATATTTCAACAGCTGGTGGAAAAATCCCCATGCACCGGGATAATGTTATTAGCAGTGATGATAAGGGAAATTATACGCTTAGAAAACCATGGAGTGGGGAAGAGGTTCAGTATCCAGATGCGGATAAGGAGCTTTACTACAAAGATGGATTTGCTTTTGATGAGTATCTAAAATAAAAAATTCGTTTATTGACCTTTCCTGATAATGCTGGGAAAGGTCAATAGTACTCGGCCAAGCTCCTAGGAGCTTGGCCGAGAATAGGCATTTCGTTCAAAATCGAAGAATTTTCTAAAAATAAGCGCAGGCATATGTGTGATATTCCGAGCATTATTTTTTGACAATTCTGAAGATTTTGGACGAAAGGGCATTCTCGGACAGTCTCCTAGACAGTAAGCGTCCAATTAACCGCACTTTGCTTTGTCAAACTCCTGTCCCTGTAAGTGTTTCAGGGACGCCGCCATGTGCGATCTTGAAGTGCACGATAATACATGTTGGTATATCGGGTGCTTCGAGATCGTGCAGGGTG
>JAOZTO010000314.1 GCA_029942265.1 Desulfocapsa sp. | reverse complement strand
GATCAAGAGCTTCTTCCCAACTGGCTTTACGGAATCTACCATTTTCTTTAATTAGTGGAGTTTTCAGCCTATAAGCAGAATAAGTATTATGATGGGCGTTGGCTCCCTTAATACAAAGTCTTCCAGCACCCTTGGGATCGCCAGGAAGCCCTTTACAAGCTGTAATGATATTGTCTTTAACTTTCATCTCCTGACCACACAATCCAAGACAGATAAAACAATGGGACTTAACACTTTTCAAATTCTCAGGTGTAACAGCACCCTCTGCAAGAGTTACATACTCATCACCTAGATCAAGAGTTGCGATGGCCTGGCTCATATGCTCCAGGATGAATCCGTAAGAATCGTCGGTGGCCTGTTCCGATAACATGGCAAAGCTGAACATCCGCTCGTTGAAGAGAAAACTCATAGTAATCTCTGCAAGACCACGATAAAATTCAGTTTGAGCAGCACTGGTAAGTACAGCAGAAAACTCTACCACCCAGTTCATAAGATGGCTTCGCAGAAAATCAAATTCCTTTTCCTGCTTCACTCCTTTATAGGCTGCTTGTTCTGCAAAATGACGCATCAATTCTAATTCAACTGCGATATGGTCATCCAGATCAAGAAAATCTTCATTTTTATGTAACCCAGCCCCATTTAATGCTTCACGCATTTTAACAACCGGTTCCTGCATAACAAGAGGTTCTCTGGTTGTGTAACAGGACTCATAAGGAAAGGCAGGATTGTTACCGGCATTGAGAAACAAATCCGCATACTCATAACGTAACTCGTTAAAAACATCTCCTGCGGATGAGGATTCCAATGTGCCACGCATCCTGCCAAGACCAGAACAAAAATCTTGAATAGTACACACTTCCTGTAGCTTTTTTATCTGGTCAAGGAATGATTTTTCTCCCATCTTTTCGATAAGCCATAGAGGAATCTCATCTCGATAAAGGGTGGAAAGAAACTGATAAATCTTTGCTCTTGCCAGGTTTGTTGCTTTCGTATCCATGGTACTCACCTCTTCCTAAACGCTCATGGCGCTTTTTTTGCCTCTTGCCTTCAGGACTTTTTCAACTTTTTCTTCCAATTCATCACGATCAATCGGTTTGACACAATACTCATCAGCACCCAGACTAATGGCTTCACGCGCTGTTTCTACTGTTGGGTACCCTGTGAGCATAATAGCTTTCATCCCGGGTTGAATCTCTTTCAAAAATCCCAGCACCTCAACACCACTCATTTTCTCAAGTTTTATGTCAAGAATTGCCAAATCGATTTTATTGTCCCTGGAATAGGCTATTGCTTTGTCTTCATCCGTGAAACAATGAACCTTATGGCCTTTTTTTGAAAGGATTTTTCCGATCAGTACTGTTGCATCTTCCACATCATCCAACGTTAATATTTCTGCCATGACATCTCCTTTATCTAATTTCAGTTGCTATTCATTTACAGTTCAGTGTTATGCCTATTATCAGGTACACGCTGAATACTTAGCATTTTCGTTCCAAATCAAGGCGTGGACAAAATTTTACCACAGACATATAGTTGATATTCCGAAGATAAAATTTAAGGTTTCCTATTTCTTTACTGAGGCAGATTCCTGTAACACAACAGGAAAAATAACATGAAAAGCAGTGCCTTCCATAAATCCACCTCGTCCATCCTTTACCGGACTTTCAACGTCAATGGTTCCACCATGTTCCTGAATGATACCATATGAAACAGATAAGCCTAACCCGGTACCTTTCCCAACAGCTTTAGTAGTAAAGAATGGATCAAAAATCTTCGCAACAACTCCTTCTGGGACACCATGCCCCGTATCCCTTACTGTTGCTACAACCTGGCCAGCCTCTTTGTCATAACGAGAAGAGAGGAAAATGTCCCCCCTCTCCTGTTCTTCCATGGCATGGCGTGCGTTATTAATAAAATTAACAAAAACCTGGCGTAATTTTTCGGTATCACCCACTATTACCGGCAAACCTGTATCCAAACTTCGGTGGACAAGAATATGATTCATATTGAGCGAGTGCTCTGTTACAGCAAGCACATCTTCCAGAACTTCGTTGATTAAAATATTCTCACGAGCGCTTTCTGACTGGCGAGAAAATTTGAGTAGATCAGCAACAATTTTACGACAGGCCTTAGCTTGACGTTCAATAACAACCAAGCCCTGTCCCTCTTCACTCTCAGGACTAAAATCATCCATCATCAATTGGGAGTATCCCAAAATAACTCCAAGGGGAGTATTGATTTCATGGGCAACACCAGCTGCCATCTGGCCAACGGAAGCCATTTTTTCACTGGAAGCAAGCTGCTCCATCATTGTTCTGACTCGAGTAAGATCTTTTGCTATAGCTTCACAGCCAATAAACACCCGGTCATCACCAAAAACAGCAGTTGCAGAGAGCAGGACATAAACAACTGTTCCGTCTGCTCTGACAAATTCCACCTCAAGGTCTTCAACAAATCCCTTGGATACTATGGCTTCAAGATAATTGTCAAAATCTTCTTCGTTGTAAAAAACTTGATTCAATGTGAGCTTAGATTCGTCTTCCATTGTATAGCCAAGCATTTCGAGGCCTGCTTTATTCATTTTAACAAACCTGTTACTGGCATTACAAAAAAAAACCATATCCTTGGAATTGCTAAAAAAGTTTCTGAATTTTTTTTCAGATGCAGAGAGTTTTCTTGTTCGCATCTCTACTATCCCCTCAAGATTTACATTCAGTTTAAGTAGCTTATCAGCAGACTCTTCCAATTTGTCATTAGCTTCTTTTAAGCTAAACGCCTTTTTCTGAATTGCCCGATACCCCTCAATTCCTTTGTGATAATAAATACTTACCGCAGACAAAGAAATCATAAGTAGGGTATTAAAACCTCCACTATAAGGCGACAACACTTGCCATAACTCTCTCTTACCGCCAATCAGGAGAATCTGTTTAAGAAGATGACCTACCGCTCTGGAAACAGCAAAGCAAACCAAAGTTAAGCAAAAATAGAAGAGAAAACCCCATAGGAAATTATTAGGTTGCTTACGAAGCAGAAACCACGCATAGCGAAGAGAAAGAAACGAGAGAACAATTATAATAAAGGAGCCAACCATATCCACCAATATGGCGGGGAGCATAGGAATACTTGTCATTCTCCCTCCTCACAACTGGTTTTGTATATTTTTTTCATTGCGAGGTAAAGAAAAAAGAGTGCGGGAACACTCAACAGATGATCAAGCATGATAAAATAATACACACGTTTAACCATGGTCAAAGGCCCCTGCAACTTTGTACTAAGATATCCGCCATCACGAACAAAATCAGCACTTGCCACATACGAGGCAAGAAAATGCCCTGTAAAGGCAACAATATTCCATAAAACCATAAGAACACAAAATATTTGCAGAAAACGCCATCCTCTTGATTCAAATTTACTCTGCCGTACTCCCCAGAAGAGATAGCACATAGCAGCAGTATAAAAGATGTGGGCCAATTGATGGACATACAAACCTTCTGGTGCGCCATGGCTTTGCACAGCCCACGCAGTTCCAGGAGACACAGTCAGTATCAGAAGGAGGAGAAAAAGGGACATTCTGTGTGTTAATGCACTAACGTTCATTTCAGACCATCAAAGAAATTTTGGACTATTATAATCCTGCTATTGCTTGCCATTATTTATG
>JAOZTO010000313.1 GCA_029942265.1 Desulfocapsa sp. | reverse complement strand
ACAACATACCGGAAATCATGGAATCTTTAGGAAACTTACGCAGGACACATTCTTGCAACGATCTAACCAGTGCCAATATTGGCGAAGAAATCATCCTCATGGGCTGGGTATTACGCAGACGTGATCATGGTGGAGTTATTTTTATCGATCTCCGTGACAGACACGGCATTACCCAGATTGTCTTTAACCCGGAAGTCAACCCAGAAGTCCACGCCAAGGCTCATAGGCTCCGCAGTGAATGGGTCATTGCTATTCGTGGTAAAGTCGAAGCCCGATTTGAAGGAATGGCTAACCTCAAACTAGCCACTGGAGAAATAGAAGTTTTCAGCGATGAACTTCGCATTTTAAACGTCTCCGAAACCCCACCATTTCCACTCGATGAAGAAAGCGAGATATCAGACAACATCCGCCTTCAGTACCGCTATATGGATCTCAGACGACCTGAAATGGCTGCTAAACTTTACCAGCGACACAAAGCTGTGCAATCCATCCGCACCTATTTAAATGATAATGCATTCCTGGAAGTAGAAACACCTATGCTAACCCGCTCAACCCCGGAAGGTGCCCGTGATTACCTGGTTCCAAGCAGGGTTAATGCCGGAAAATTCTACGCTCTTCCCCAATCACCTCAGCTGTTCAAACAACTTCTGATGATTGGCGGCATCGATCGCTATTACCAGATCGTTAAATGTTTTCGTGATGAAGATCTTCGGGCAGATCGCCAGCCCGAATTTACCCAGATCGATATGGAACTTTCCTTTATGGATGAAGAACAGATCATTGAAATAACAGAGGGAATGATCTCCAAACTCTTCAAAGATACATTGGATATTGATGTAGCACCACCATTTGCAAGAATCAGCTATGACGAAGCCATGAATCGTTTTGGTACAGACAGACCCGATACCCGTTTTGGTTTTGAACTTGTTGACCTCTCTGATATTGCAGGAAAGTGTTCATTCAAAGTCTTTCGGTCAACCGTCGATGGCGGTGGAACCGTGCGTGCCATAAATGCTAAGGGCTGTGCCACATTTTCTCGCAAGGAGCTTGATGTTCTAACAGATTATGTTGCCCAATTCGGCGCCAAAGGGCTTGCCTGGGTGAAAATGAAGGCAGATGGGGAGTGGCAGTCACCAATTGCCAAATTCTTCAGTGATGAAGAGCGTGCTGAAATGACAAAATCCCTCAATGCCGAAGAAGGAGATCTGCTCTTTTTTGGTGCCGATAAAACTTCAGTTGTTTTTCCGGTACTCGGAGAACTTCGTGTAGAAATTGCCCGTCGCCTTGACCTGCTTGATAAAAAAATATTTAATTTTGTATGGGTAACAGATTTTCCACTCATGGAATACGACGAGAACAAAAAACGTTTTCAGGCACTGCATCATCCATTTACTGCCCCAAAAGATGAGGATCTGGATAAGCTTGAGAGTGATCCTGCATCTGTCTATTCCCAGGCCTATGACCTAGTACTAAACGGAACTGAGATCGGTGGTGGATCTATTCGTATCCACCAGCGTGATGTTCAGGAACGAGTTTTGAAAGCTCTTGATATTGGTGAAGAAGAGGCAAGTGACAAATTTGGTTTCCTACTTCGCGCACTAGAACTTGGTGCGCCTCCTCATGGCGGGCTTGCTTTTGGACTTGACAGACTCCTGATGATTATCACTGGCAGCGATTCCATCCGTGACGTCATCGCCTTTCCAAAAACCCAGCGTGCAACATGCCCACTCACTGAAGCACCAGCAGGCGTTTCAAGAAAGCAACTTACCGAATTGTACCTTCGTCCTGACTGGAAGGAAACTTCATAGCATGAGTCCGTTGATTTAACAGCATCCCTCCTGAACAGAAAGATCATGCAGTTCAAGTACCGCATGATCTTTCTACTTACACTTCAGCTTTTTCAGGAAGCATAGCTTCCAATGCTCTCTGCATTGCACTCAAGCCTTGTACAAATGATTCTTGGGACTCTTCGACAAGCTGACTCGAAAGCGTCTGGTAATATTCAATCCCTTTAAACAGATTTTCTCTCATTCCTTCAAGGTACGATGCGCTGTTCACGGCTAGCCCCACAGGAAAAACCTCTACTTCCCTGCGTAGATATTCCACATACAAGCCAAGTTCCTTTAGAAACATATGTGGTCGTTCTGTGGATGTAAGTAGTGAAATGCGGCCATAAATGTGATCGACCATTTCATGAAGCGTGGCTATCTTTGAGAAGTCAACAATCCCTGGCCCACAACAAACAGTAGAATCAGCAGTGGGATCAATTCCCAGAGGAACCGTTGCATTACCACTCAGTTCATGACAGATACATGCTTTTGCAAGTATCCTCTCCTTAACGATATCACATGCTTCCGGTGAATGACCTTCCTCTGGTAAAACTTCAAGCTTCTTCCTTATATATGCACGAGATGCTGTACAAGTGGGTCTTTTGGTAAATTCTGTAGTAAATCCAACAAATCCTTTCGGGCATGGCGATCCAGGTTTGCCATCTTCTATTCGTTTCAACCGTTTTTCTTCACTGGTTGAGTTGCGTAAATTCCAGAAAGGAACTCCCAATGGAGATGCATCACTGAGAAAAATATCATCGGCGGAAGCATTCATAAGCCGTTTAATATTTACATCATCCATAAGAGTTACCTCGGGAACCAGCATAAACGGCGTACCCCAGCCAACACTATTAACACCATAATGCTCCAGTAAAAATTTATGTTCATCTGCCGTTCCAACACCACCTTGCACAGTAACCCTAAAATTATCTGGCAAACTCTTATCTGACACTTTTATTGCAGCTAATGCTTTTGCATACATGGGACTAAGTTTTTTATACAGTTCGTTCTTTTTCTGTTTAAACTCCTCCAGCACTACGCCAAGCAAAAATCCCTTGGAGGCAAAAACATGTCCGCCACAATTCAATCCAGATTCAATGCGAAACTCAGATACCCAAAGTCCTAATTTAGCCAGAAATCGTCCCTGAATTTCAGAAGATCGATGATCGCTAACCTTCAAAATAACTTTTTTCTTAATAATGCCATTTTCATCTGGAAAAAAATCCTTAAACTCTGTCATATAACGATACAGTCTCTTATTAATTCCAGCTGAAAACACCATTGATGCAGACAGTGTACTTTCTGCAAACCCACGCAAAGCACTCATTGCATCAGAATAAACCGGTGGCAATATTTCATTTTTTTTATAATGATCCCGATCCAATTTTGTCATTATATTCACATCAATACTGCCAGGAACGGCGTGCTTACGAAGCATATCTTGCATCGATTGTTTTTCAGAAGCATCGGATGTATTCAGCATCGTAAGGTACGTTTTCTTAAGATCTGTATTGTCAGGAAGCATTTCATAGTACTTATTTATCTCACTCCCATTTTTGAAGGGGGAATCCTGCAATGCCTTGACCTGTCGTCTCACCAGATGGTCAACGAGGTTTAAATACGCTGTTATTCGGCGAGCACGTGAATCTTCACTGGTACTCGTAATTTCTTCATATGGTATGTTTTCTTTATGACAATGGAACTTTCGTACTTGCTCGATAAGCACATCATCCACAAGGGATATGGATGAAGAGATCCCGTATCGTGCAACTCTAAGAGGCGTATCTATAGTAAATCCTGTTCCCATAACAGGTATGTGAAACGAATGGGCT
>JAOZTO010000312.1 GCA_029942265.1 Desulfocapsa sp. | reverse complement strand
GAATATGAGGCACATCTGAATAGTTACAGGGTGCCGTTAAGGGCTTATTTCTGTGTGGTAGACTGCCCAATTCCCCAGTGCAGTTTGTTTCTTAAGATACTGAAATAATCACGGTGTGGGGAGACGATAAGACGTAATGGTTGTTTTGCAGCTTCAACTTTCAGCGTTTCGTGACATCCCATTTCCCATGCAGGTTGCCCATCAACGATGATCTGGACCTTCTGGTCATGATCTGTTTCAAGGCTTGTTCTTAATCTGCTGTGTGGCGGAAGTAATACAGGCCGTGATCCAAGCATAAATGGGCAAATTGGTGTTACCAGGATTGATGCAAGACCTGGGTAAACCAGAGGGCCACCGGCTGATAGGTTGTAGGCGGTGGAACCGGTGGGAGTAGAAAAAATAAGGCCGTCCGCTTTATAGGTTGTTATGTATTCCTGATCAGCACGTGTGGAGAGTTGTAGTACTGGGTCAAGGGTTTTTTTCGTAATTACTACTTCATTTAATGCGTACCTGGACGTTTTAGGGGCGGCTTGTCCTGTGAGAGATGCCTTGAGCATCATCCTGTTTTCAATGGTGACTGTCTCTGTGAGCAGTTCATCCACCGCTGTGATCGCTTCCTGTTCTGTTCTTTCTGTGAGGAATCCGAGGTTTCCCATGTTGATTCCAAGCACCGGTATGGAATAGCGTGCAGCCTGATCTGCAACGTGCAAAAGGGTTCCATCACCTCCAAGTACAATTAGAATATCCATATCCTCTTGAACTGTATCCATCGAGACCTTAGTTCCATGGGATTGTACTCTTCCTGCTATTCTGTCGGCTAGTTTTGCCGCAGGGAGGTAGCCTTTTCTTGAAATAATTCCAGCATGTTTAAGAGAAAATGTAATGTTACTGCGAAATGCCTCTGCCAAATGAGACATATCAGCTTTTTCCAAACTCTTTTGAACGATTTGTGGCAGCTTCCACAGCGTCCATAATAATGCCTTTAAACGCATTACGTTCAAGAACATGTTGACCAGCAATGGCAGTGCCGCCAGGTGATGTCACCATAGCTCGTAACTCGGCAGGGTGTTTTTTTGTTTCGATAAGGAGTTTCACAGATCCCAAAAGGGTTTGCAGGGCAAGTGTTTCGGCAGTTGCTCGTGGCAATCCCACTTTGATACCAGCATCAATCAAGGCATCAGCAAATGTGAACACGTATGCAGGACCAGACCCTGAAAGTCCTGTCACTGCATCGAGTGCTGACTCATCTAAAAAAACAGCTTTTCCTATTTTACCGAGAATCTGTTCGCAAAGAAGAAGGTCTTCCTTGCTTACATTCCTGTTTCCACTGAATCCAGATGCACCTTCAAGAACGAGCGCAGGAGTGTTTGGCATAACACGTATTATTTTGCAGCCTTTATTTTGTCCAAAGCCATCTTCGTAAAAGGAAATGGGTAATCCTGCAGCAATAGAAATAATTAAGTGCTCTGGGGAAACAAAAAGTCTACTTGTGGAGAGAACAACTTCCATAATCTGTGGTTTTACGGCTAGGATAACGGTGTTACATGATGTCCAGACTGGTTCGCTGTCAGCGAATCCCTGAACTCCGTATGTTCCTGTCATAAAATCACATCGTTCCTGCTGTGGTTCTGTGACGAATATCTTGTCAGCTTTGTAGAGTCCTGAGGAAATTATTCCTTTGATCATGGCCTCAGCCATCTGGCCACCGCCAATAAATCCAATTGTGTCATTTTCCATTTATATTCTCGTGTATAAGGGAGTTGTAAGGCTACGTATATTAAATAAAGGAAGTAAATATTCGGCTAGCACCCCATCTTCGTTCGATCCGGCTTGTTCACATATGAACAAATATAGTTCACAAGCCGGATCAAACGAACCTGAGGCACTATCCAAACATTTACAATTCAGTGGTCTGGGCTGTTTTAAGCCCAACCCGAATATTTACTAAAGGAATATACTCGTTTCAGGAAAAACATTCCACTGGGGACGTGAATTTTTTTTGGTGGTGGAGATGGTAGACAGGAGAGCTGTGTTATCCTCCTGAAAGTGCAGGGAAAATATCTATTTTGTCGCCGTCTTCTATCAGGGATGCTGCGGGAACGACGGTGCCATTTCGAACTGCAATATAGTCACCGAGTCTGATGTCAGCTTCGGTGACACATTGCTGCAGGGCGGAGTCGAGTTGTGCAGGTTTGGAAAGGGGGAACTGAACTTCCCCCTTTTCTGTGTATTTAAAAATGAAGCTTACCATTCTCTGGCCTGTTTACTTTCCTCATCGGTAATGTCAATTACCTCACCAGTTTCAGGCTGTTTTTCTTCGTAGAATGTTTCGGTGAAACGGTATTCCTGATCGCTGATACCAGCATCGGTGTTGAATTGATGCTCAATACGCAGAGTTTCTTTTACAAATTCATCAAATTCAGTGGCGCTGATTTCAACATCATATCTTGCTTTTATAAGATCAAGGAGTGGTGTCATATCGTTTCGTACAGAATAACGAACAAAATTACACAGCCCCATGGCATCCATCCGGGAACCAATCACCTGGAATTTTTTGGAAAGAGCAACTTTTCCTTCTTTAGATGTTGGAACGTCCTCATCACGCAAAGTGAAACCAAATGTGTGATCTGCTCCCATGGGATTAGAAAGATATGTCATGGCCATACCTTTACTTCCACGAGGTTCATAGGCAGGGAGTGCCTGGCCAAGAACATGTGGGGCATGACGAACGCCAAAAACCTTGGCTGCAACTTTACATCCCGAGGCAAGAATTCTGCCAAGAGGTGTGATGTTACGCACTTCATTCATCATTTCGATAACAGCTTTTTCATCACCAAATTCAGCAAGACCAGCTTCCATGGCGACGCCTATTGCAGCACCGACATCAAGTGTATCAACGCCGGCATCGTTTGCAATTCTGTTCATCTCTGCGATGACATCAAGATTTTTCACGCAGAGATTTGAACCCATCAAAGCCATGGTTTCATATTCAATAGGGGAACAGAGGATTTTTCCATCTTTATCAGGGTACACATTGGAACACTGAATAGCACATGGGCGCATGCATGCATGTTGAGTTTTTCCTTCGCCACCACGCTCAGTAATGATATCATGCATGGTTTTGGCATTGATTTTTTCTGCACCTTCCATGGTTCCCTGCCTGAAGTTTTTGGTGGGCAGAACATTTAAAGATTGGCAGATGTCAACCATTGCCGCAGTGCCATATTTTGTGAAAAGTGTTGAAACGGGATTGTCTTTTAAGAGTTGAACGATCTGTTTGCTGCCGCCTTTAAAGGATTCGTGGTCGACAAATTCCGGTTTTGTTTCACCGTCATCAAGGATAACCATGGCGATAATACGTTTAGACCCCATAACTGCGCCAAGGCCACCACGGCCAGCATAGCGTGAACAGACTCCGTGAGGATCGGAACAGGCAATGCCACTGGTGAGAAGAAGGTTTTCAGCGGCCGGTCCTATTGTTGTGCAACCGGCCTTCTTGCCAAACTTTTCACACAGTAGTTCAGATTTTTCATAAACACCTTTTCCTGCAAGAAATTCACCGTCAACAAACTCAACACCTTTGTTTCCTATAACAATGATTTTCCAGGAAGATTCTTTTGATGAAGCACCTTCAAGTGCTATGCATCGCAGACCCTGTTGCGCCATCTTTGTACCGAAGACACC
>JAOZTO010000311.1 GCA_029942265.1 Desulfocapsa sp. | reverse complement strand
AATCGAAGAATTTTCTAAAAATAAGCGCAGGCATATGTGTGATATTCCGAGCATTGTTTTTTGAAAATTCTGAAGAGTTTGGGCGAAAGGGCATTCTCGGACAGCCTCCTAGCCTGTTCACATATGAACTAATATAGCCGGACCAAACGAACCTAGGGCACTATCCAAACATTTACAATTCAGTGGTCTGGGCTGTTTTGAACTCAACCCGAATATTTATGGAAAATAGGGTATGAAAATAATAAATTATACCATTAACACGTGGCAGAGGGTGTTGTGCGTAAATATTGCCAATCTCAAAAAAAATGCGAAAGCTTACTCTTTGTATTCAGCGGCCTTACTCACTAGAAAATCAAATATATACGAAGTTTGCAACTCATCATAAGTGTACTGTGGATGGTACTGGAATCCAAACAACGTTTTGTAGTGAAACAGATCTACAATAATACCCCTTCGAAAAATTTTGTTAAACATTTCGCGATTAGTATTTTGCACCTGTGGGTAGCCAGGAACTTCGGTTTTAATTTCAAAATTATCAGTGAGACCCTTTTTCAAACTTAAGGGGTGGAAAGACAGAACTGTAAAATCCTCAGTAACAGGAATAGGTTCAGTCATTCCCAGTGTATGATTGAAATCCTTGTTAATAAATGCTTGGCTGAACTCTGCACCCTTTTTGAACATATTCGGTAAAGGATATTTAAGCATGGAATATTCCGTACTATCTTCAAGGTTACGTGCATTAAGCAAATGACTTATATTCCAAACTTCAATGGGACCACCGAAAGGATTAGTGCGTGCATATAATGGTCTAACTTCCCAATCCGTTTTTCCAGGGAAAAGCCGTGTTATTCCACCTCCTGCATACAGGTAGCCTAGCTGGGCACCGTGGCAAGTGCCAAAAATAGGTTTCCCCTGATTCAAGGCAGCATCCAGAAAAAATAAACCATATAAAGTATCGCTTACATCTTCACTGGTTGCGTATCCAACTTCTAAGGTGTTTACTTCCGGGTTATAAAAAATAGGGTGCAGAACAGTCACCCCTGTAGATTCAATAATCAAAAGAGAGTAGTCTTTCATCATACTGGCAATCTCATCACGAGCTTTAGCTAATGGAGAGTCTGGATTAGCTTTGATGGTTGCCATAAGTACTTCAAAAAGACTCGCCCCTTTATTCAGGTTTTTTTTTGTCTCAACTACTAAATCCCTGCCCGCTTCCAAATCTTTCAGAATACTCTTTTGACGCCCGGAAGGTTCCGTTGTCAAATATGGGTTAAAAATTGAAAATTTCATAGTAAGGTCTTTTTCTACTGTTGACCTGTTTGCAGAAGTTTTAAATGCGTAAAAAATTTCCGGTTGCATATGAGATTGAGCTCTATCCGGTACTACCAGAGTTTTGAGAGTTCTTGCTAATGCAGGTACAGGTTGAAGCACAAATCCTATACAAACGGCTAGCAAGGATAATGCAAAAACAGATTTTAAAAAAAGGTTGTATCGTCTATAATTACGCATTGTACAAATCTCCATGTGCAAGGTGATGGGATGTATTGTAAGTGCTTTATGATGAATCATGCCTAGGAGGCTGTCCGATAATGCCCTTTCGTCCAAACTCTTCAACATTGTAAAATATAATGCCTAGATTGTTCGTTAAGCAACATTTTTTTCCTGTGAACAGCCATCCAACAGAAAAACATTTACCGACCTTCCTTACCACTTAAAGCCCAGCTATAGTTATCTTCTATGCAGTTGCTAACTCTGTCAGTACAAAGTATGCTTTTGTTCAAAACTAGAGAAATCCTTGAAAAAAGTATCAGACAAAACAGTCTGCTGATACTTCTTTCCAAGAAGTGGTGACAGTAGTGTTAGCGCATCACAATTATTGTATATCAGGCGTAAACTTAAAACGTAACCATAAATAATAGAGAGGGGCATCATACTGATTTGGCTCATTAGGATTAAGGGATCTGGTAATTCCACTGAGCGGATAATCCGGTGATCCAACTGCCGAAACAGATGAAAACTGGGGAGACTTTGATGCATCTGGTTTTACCAGATTTTTGTCTGCCCAGGAGCCCCCCCCTTTTAGGCGCTTTGAGTATACTGCGGTCATACCAATAATCTGTCCATCATGAGGCCATACAGAATCTCTGTCAAAAAGTCCGGTGGCGCCAACAACTCTATGCTGAATATCCTTAAATCCTGTCAAAGAATATCCCTCTGTTGCCTCTTGCTCGCTAACACCCGCATCTATCTCATACCCTACTTTTTGTGATACTTCATTGGGCTTCTTCCAGTTTGAATAGAGAGTGAATGCCAAGTCATGGGTAAAAGAGCCAAAATCGGGGTTTGAAGCTTGCAGCCTTCTATCAAACCACTTCAGATGGTCAACCCGTTCAAGCATATCTATTGAATCTTTATCAGCGCCAACACTACATGTAGATCTGTTGGAACCACCTTTGTTTTCTTCAACTCCCCTAAAAACCAAACATGAGTGGCTCATTGGTCCAACCTCAACCATTTCCAATCCTTCCGGCACATAGTAACTATCACCTGGTCTAACTTCTGATGCCTGGAATGTGATACCAAGAGCAGGTCCATATTCAGCAAGGGCACCTTCCGGAAACAACCTGGGAATATAGGAAATACTGGCAGCGAGTACTGCCAAATCCAATCTTGTTGAAGAGGCAAAATAATTAGCAGAATTATTTATGCTGCCTAAATAATGACTGAAGTTTCCTGATTTTTGTATATCCCATGGATAGCGCAATGCGTTGCCATTGGGGCAAAAGAATATATTTTTTACGGTGTTTGCTATGAAAACAGCAAAACCCTATTTTATTATCCCTTGACGCACGAATTCTGCGGCAAGAAAAACCTTCGATTTTTCAATAACATACAAGAAACAGCGAAAAACACAACAAAAACATAATCAGGAAACTTTAGAATAATGATGTTCCCCAAGGAAACAAAAGGGTGACATCATTCTATACCCAATTGCATATTTCGTAAAAGAGTCACTCATGAGACCTACACAATCAGTAGTCAAAAAACCTATCTGCCAGCCTGAAGACCTCTGTATGAAAGAATTACGATAGTCAACAAATCTATTTACGAGAGAGCTGGGGCCGGCAAAAATTTTATCCCTGGCTATTTTATAGTCCAAAAGAAAGTTTTTGATGTCATTAATTTTATCCTCTTCTGTTTTATCCGGATACAATGCTGCATAATTCGCTATCTTTTCCTTATACAGAAACATCTGAATATTAAATCGGAATAAAACAACAGGGAGCATACGATGGGCATACTGGTTTTCAAGTAAAGTGGAAAAATTTGCCTTGGCAGTTTCAAAAACCCTGTCAAAATTTTCAGTTGATGGAACTGATCGGTACACCACGAGGTTTGAACGAATTATTTGCATATCTGCAAGGGCTTTTTTAAATTCAGCATCAGCCAAGGCATCCTGTATTATAGTACTGACATCCCTATAGAGCATACCCAGTAATTGGGGAGTTGGGTCTTCTTCCGGCCATACAACATCCAGAACAGTACCAACAATAAGCCCCGCTTTAGGGATAAGTGATACTACATCTATTACTGTACCTCGTATACTGTTGGAAAAATGAGCAGCACTATTTACATCAACATAGGCCTGTGGGTCGGTAATATTATCACCAACTGGTATCAGGCTGCGTGA
>JAOZTO010000310.1 GCA_029942265.1 Desulfocapsa sp. | reverse complement strand
ATTAGTCATACTATAGTTATGATGTCTGGACGATGTGTAAACTGCGGATTGGTGTTTGTAGAATCATTCAAGGACAAAACAAAAGTTTTTGGAGGGCAGTTTTGCCGAAAATGGTGGAACCATGAGTAACGATAGAAAAATAGCAACAGTGGAGATTTTAGGTTAACTTGTTTATTTAACGTTAGTTTTGTTCGTTGTGGTTACTTTTTCTTATTTATGGTTAATGTAGTGATTTTGGCTTTAACGCACTGAAAATCCGTATGTCCCTGGTTCGATTTCTAGTCCCGACACCTACAATTTAAGGTATTGAGCTACTTTTGGCTGAGTTCCTTTTTTTGTTGGGGTGACAGTGGGGCGTAGGTTCCTCAAAATTCGGAATGATTTCTTTTGCTTCTCGTATCCTAGCCCACCACTAATCACTTACCATAAGGGTTGTGCGAAAACATTATCAGGAATCTTCTCAAAATTCAGAGAGTGGATGAGGTAGCCGACAGAAAAATCAGAAAATTAAGAACTTTCTATTGGCTGTCTCAGCCCTGAGTTACCTTGTTTCCGGTTGAAGTGGTTGTTACGCATATCGGGAAACATCTCAAATGGCGTTAGTTCAATCAATCTGAAGATTGGCAAAGGAAACCGACGCTGAACAAAGCAACATCTTATTGCGGCCTGTTTTCTAGAAATTCAAAAAGCTGATGGCCAAAAGGATCTGCCTTGTCTGCTGCAATTATTCTTTCTGCGATCTTTTTTCAGTGACTTCCGGTTAGGAACTTGCAACATACCTGATATCTGGTTTTTTAAAATTTAAACCATAAATCGGAACCATTTGGTTAACAACAATAATACGAGTTAACTCGTTATTGATTTTTGCACGCAATTCACGAACTCTTTTAATACTAACTTTTTCGCCATGCTGCTCTTGACAATAAATAGCCAGAAGCAAATAGGTAATGAGACCCGTTAGAATTTGTACCAGATTGAAAACGAGTTGCGCCAAGGCAAGGAACAATGGGAACGAACCTTCGATTCATTTACCGATATTGTCACCCTTCAAAATACTGATTTTTGTCTACTCAAGGTCAACAAGGCCGCATGTGCTACCCTTGACCTTCCATACGAAGAAATTATCGGTCATCATTGCTATGAACTTTTCCATGGTACTGATGAACCCTGTCTAGGCTGTCCCCTTTTCGAAACCCAAGAATCCTTTACCCCCTGTAGCAAAGAGATCGTACATGAAAAACTTGGAAAAACTTTTCTGGTCTCTGCTGCTCCAGTGTTTGATAAGCTGGGTAAAATCGAATATATCGCTCATGTGGCCAAAGATATCACGCAATGGAAACAGATGGAGGAGCATCTTTTTATCTCAGAGAAGATGACCTCCATTGCAGGGCTCGCCGCAGGTGTTGCCCACGAAATCAACACTCCCCTTTCTGGAATCCTTCAATCTGGTCAACTTATCCGCATGAGGCTTGACCCGGCAGCTCCTGTAAATCAGGAAATTGCTGCAAAACACAACATTAATCTCTCATCTGTTCAGGCCTATTTTAAGGAACAGGAACTTGATTATTTTATGGATGGAATCACCTCCTCAGCAGTAAAGGCTGCAGAAATCATAAAAGGATTACTTGAATTCAGTCGACCCCATGCAGGTGATTTTTCAACTCATAATCTAAATAATCTCATTCAAAATACCTTGCTATTAGCCAAGTCAGATTATGATTTGAGAAAACGGTACGACATTGTTAACATTACAATAAATGAGGAGTATGAAGAAAATTTGTCTGATATTACCTGCGTCGGTTCGGAAATTGAACAGGTCATTTTGAACCTTGTCAGAAATGGAGTGCAGGCAATGGCTGAAAATATAAACGAAGAACATTGCATGCACCTGAGAACCTTTAAAACAGGAAACATTGCACGTATTGAAGTCGAAGATCCTGGTCCAAGAATGGATATCAAAACTCAGAAGCAGGTATTTAATCCATTCTTTACCACCAAAGAAGTGGGAGGTGGTACCGGGTTGGGATTATCTGTATCTTACGCTATTATTTGTGAAAAGCATCATGGCACAATTCGGGTAAAGAGTAAGCCCGGTAAAGGCACCAAGTTTATTATAGAACTGCCTCTGACGTAGGGAGATTGAAGAGAAATACCCTAAATGATTCATTGTAGTTCTTGTTCTCTGTATTCCTGAGAAACTTTAATACTCATGTCGGTGTCGACGGCAAAAAATGTACAATGTTTTCTGCAATCTCTTTTGGATACTGAAAAATAACACCATGTCCGGCATCATCAAACACCAGAGTGGAGGACTGTTGCATTTTTTCAGCAAGTAACAGGCTGTTTTCGGCGGGTACGACTCGATCTTCTTTTCCGAAGATGACCCGGCACGGAATATTCAGGTCAGACAGAACGGCGGATGTTCCACCTTGTTGCCACCATTGCTCTTCGATTTTTCCCTGATAAGTGATAACCTCTCCTGTTACCTGTGGCTCAAGAGCAGCAGAAAGAAAGATCGGGCGCATCGCAGGGCCAAGCCGAGGTAGTTCTTTTTCTGAAAAGAGTAATGACGCTAATCGTTTACCTTGTTCTGATACTGACAGAGAAGGGATTTCTGCAAAACAATCGATAACATCCTGATCCATCATTCGTCCTTCTCCGCAATCTGTAGCAATCAGACAAAGTGAGCTAATTTGTTCGGGGTGTGCAACGGCGAGCGATTGCGCAAAATAACCTCCAAGTGAGTAGCCAATGACTGGGCATGGTGCGATCTGCAAATCCGTGATGAATTGTGAAAGCCACTGAACGATATCCGACCTATCAGGTTGATTGGAAGAACAGGCACTTTCGCCAATACCCGGGTAATCGACTAGATAGAGCTGGACATGTTTTGCAAGCTCTTCAAGCAGACGTGGCGGCCAGTTATGCAGCGTGGAGTGTGAACCGGAAAGCATCAACACTGCCGTTCCTTTCCCTAGTGTACGATACGCCGCTTTTTGCTGTCCGGAGCCAACCGTTTGAAGGGGTGAAATCCCAGGCAATTCAGTTACACCGCCTTTTTTCATGATCTTCACTTTATAAAAATCGGGTATTTTTTGTGAAGCTATAACCGCAACAACCAACACGCCAATAGGTAAGATCCAGTTTAGAATCAGGTTTGAATCTTTGCTTTTATCTAGCAGTTGCAACCCACTCAGCACAGTCATCAAAAAAAAGGCAAAACCCCAAATCAGGGCAATGATGCGGCAAATTCCTCTAAATACAGGACTGTCCCAATGGTCAGGTGGTGTTTTCTTTCTGGCATAATATACGGTAAAAGGACGTCCAAAAGCAACCGATCCGAGGGCAACCAGTGCCAAACAAGCATTACAAAGTAAAAACGCATACGGACGAATCCATTCCACACGCAAAATTGTTATCAACAAAAACATGCTCAGGAAAAAAATCAAACCGACCCATGCCAGCATACTCCGTTCACGTAGGCTGGTACGTTCAATAACAATCGTTGCTGCCAAAGCAATCGGTGCTCCCCACTCCGGCGTTGAAATACTTGAAAATAAAATCCACGGTATAAAACCAATAACGACATCCATCATAATTTTCTTTCCGTATAAAACATTATTTTTCGAATCGATCTCCAATGATCCATGATATATCTAAATCTTTTATTCATCAACGTTTTCTTTTTTCGGTAAAAGTGGTT
>JAOZTO010000309.1 GCA_029942265.1 Desulfocapsa sp. | reverse complement strand
CAAATGCAATGGCAATAAATGTTGCAAGTACATTTACAACTCCTACCATTACTGTCCCCCACATCTGTTCGGCACCTGTGGCAAATCCGGCGATCTTAAAGATTGTTGGAGCATAATACATAACCACGTTAATACCGGTAAGCTGCTGGATGATCTGTAGCCCTATCCCCAGAAATATTGCTTTTCTGAAATTTTTATTTTGGGTAAACAGTTCCCATCCGCTCTGTTTGATGGTCAGTGCTTCTTCGATATCTGTTATTTCGCTTTCAACTTCCTTTGGTGAGTTTCTTACTTTGTTTAACACTTTCTGTGCATCTTCTCTGCGCCCCTTCATCATCAGCCAACGTGGGCTTTCCGGCAGAAAGAATACTGCTGCAAACATTATGGCAGAAGGTATAAGCAGGATACCTAGCATTATACGCCAGTGCCCCCCCACAACTCCCTGATACTCAAAATAGGTGGCAAAGTATGTATCACTGACGAAAGCTAGAACAATACCAATGGTAATCATCAACTGATACATGGATATCATGGCGCCCCGGATTGATTGGGGGGCGATTTCAGAAAGATATAGTGGTGCTGTAAAGGAAGCCATTCCCACTGCAAGACCAAGCATTGCTCGCATGATAATGAGAACAGTAACTGTGCTTGCCATAGCACATGCAAGAGAACCGGCGGCAAACAAAACAGCCGCAATCAACATTGTGTTTTTTCGACCGATGGCTTTTGTAAGAAATCCACTACCGCATGCACCCACAGTAGCACCTAGTAGAAGCGCACTTACTACCCATTCACTATTTGATGTGGAGAGGGTAAATTCTTTGGTGATAAATGGCAATGCCCCGGAAATAACACCAACATCCAAGCCAAATAATAAACCTGCAAGTGCAGCAGTTATTCCCACGATATAGACGATAGGTTTGATAGGTGCTGGTTGTAAAATCGTGTTTTCCTGCATTGAACTTAACCTCCGGTGTTTGTTGACATTTACAATTCAGTGGTCTGGGCTGTTTTGAACCCAACCCGAATATTTACCATAGTTTTAAGGCTAACTTAAAGTACTGGCTTTTGATGGATTTATCAAATTTACTTTTTTGAATGTCTCGTATTTTTCAGTCCAAATGAGTTCTTTCTAATTCCAGATCAGCACGAACAGCCGTTGCACGAATAAGAGGAGCAAGGGTCAACCCTTGAGCCAAAATAGAAAACACAACAACCACATATGTTACAGTAAGCAAGGCATCCCGAATATCACTTGGTGGCAGTGAAAGAGCAAGTGCGACAGAAATTCCTCCACGGAGACCACCCCATGTAAGAATCGAAACAACTCCTGGTGAAAAACTTCTAAAGTGCCGCATAATTCCTATGGGAAGGGCCACACTAATAAGACGGGCAACAAGCACAAGAGGGATAGCCAACAATCCTGCCATGAGAAATTGTTTGTCCAGTGATATAAGAACAACTTCCAGGCCAATCAAAACAAAAAGAACCGCATTCAGTATTTCATCTGTTAATTCCCAGAAGGTATCAAGGTGCTCTCGTGTGGACTGTGACATGGCAAGTCTTCTTCCATGGTTACCAATAAGCAGCCCAGCAATCACTATGGCGATGGGTGCAGATAGATGAAGTGATTCTGCCAATGCATACCCGCCGGTGGTCATTGCAAGTGTGATAAGAATTTCAACAGAATAATTGTCGACTTTCTTCAACATCCAGAAGGCAATAGCACCCATCAATAGACCATATAATGCCCCTCCGACTGCTTCTATAAAGAAAGTTTGTAGAATAGTGCCAGCAGTTACGACCTGTTCTCCGGCAACTATTTCTGCCAAAACAAGAAAAAGTACGACTGCAATCCCATCATTAAATAGAGATTCGCCGGCAATTTTAGTTTCCAGGCTTTTTGGAGCACCTGCAGTTTTTAAAATACCAAGAACGGCAATGGGGTCAGTAGGTGAAATAAGAGAACCAAGAAGTAGACAATACATAAATGGAATATCAAGCCCGATCATGGCAAATATATACCAGGAACCCAATCCGATTAAGAATGTTGCCCCAATAACACTTGCGGTAGCAAGTGTTGCTATTACAAATTTCTGCTTTGCCAGATCTTCAAAGTTAATATGCAATGCACCGGCAAAGAGTAGAAAACTCAGCATTCCATGCAGTAATGTTGCGTTAAAGTCGATGGAGCCAAGCATTCGTTCAATGTTCTGCTCGAACCCACTATAGCCAAGTTGTCCAAGTCCTATTAATACAAGGGACATGATAAGAGCAATGGTCATCAGTCCGATGGCTGTTGGCATATGAAGAAAACGATAATTAACCCAACTGAATACAGCAGCGAGAGTGATTAATATGGCTATGATATTAAATAGTTGCATTGTGACAGTATTATTTCCCGTTCTTGCTCTGAAAAAGTCTATGCACTTCTCTTAAGAGTTTTGTGACTTCCAGGGCTGCATCAGAACTTCGATTATGTTCGATAACAGATTTACCATACATAAGGGACTGGGCATAGGCAACTCGGTTATGGAGACGTGATTGAAGCAAAGGAATTGTGTAAAGCTCACGGATGTACGTTCCAATTTCTTTACTGAGCTTGGTGCGGGGGTTCACCCTGTTTAAAAGGAAATAACAGGGGATTTTCTGATTAATTTTCCCCTCAACTTTTTCACAGGCATCAATAGTTCGTTTCGCTGATTTGATATCCAGGGGAGATGCCTGGAGAGGAATGATAATAAAATCAGATACCGCCATTGCGTTATACATTATATTGTGGCTGTGAGGAGGCGTGTCGATAAATATAAAGTGAAACTTATTTTTTATCTTTTCAACCAGTTCCCCTACGTTTTTTCCGGCTTCGAAGAGCTGCAAGTTCGTTTTAGGGAAATCCTGTAATGTTTCTATACAGCTTTTTTGCTCATCTGTATCAATGAGGGCAGTGTTGTAGTTTAGCGCCGCTGTCCCAAGTGCCAAATTCATTGTTACAGTGCTTTTACCGCATCCGCCTTTCTGATTGGTTAGTGTTATAATCATTGTTTTCTGCCTGTTTAATGAATGATCAGATTGAATATGGTTGCAGTATATTAAAAAAACAGCATAGTTTCAACGAGAAAGCGACCTGTCAGATCTGACTCTGAGAAATGATGGAAACTTAGGGATTCCAGAAGGATAAAACCCATAATATTTGAAAGTTATGAGTGTACCAATTGCTGGTGGGTTGTCGCGTAAAGCATCACTTAATCCGCTACCGATTTTAAACGTAATCGTCGCATCATCTTCTAATGCCACGCTTAGGGAGCCAAGCCGTCCCGCATGTTTTCCCTGTCCAGGATTGTGGCCGACCACCATTGCCTCCATATCAAAAAAGTTTTTCACTTTAAGGATATCTGCGTTTCTTCCGGTGAGATAGAGTGCGTCCGGATTTCGTACAATTAAGCCTTCCCCTTTCAGATTCTCAATTTTTCTAAGCTCAGCCCGTATTTCTGATTCATCTTTGATACGTTTTTGAGAAATAACAAAAGCATATTTAGTAGGATGATTGGCGAACCAATCTTGAGCTTTTTGGATACGATATGTGAACACTCCGGGGGCATGCGGTACATCGAATATTGCAAACTTGACATGCTCTGTCCAGCCAGTATGTGCTTGCTGTGTTTTTACAATGGAAACAGTTTTATGGAATGTATTTCGTCCACTCCA
>JAOZTO010000308.1 GCA_029942265.1 Desulfocapsa sp. | reverse complement strand
TTTGACTATATGGATGCTGAAAAAATCTTTGATAGTCAGCACTTGAAAAACCTTCATGTGTTATACCAACATAAATTTAAAAACCGCAAATTTGATGCAGTGATAACGTCTGACGATCAGGCTTTTAATTTCATTCTAAACCGTCATTACAGTCTGTTTTTAGGGACGCCGGTAATTTTCTGCGGTGTAAAATACTTTGAAGATTACACTCTTTACGGGAAACAACATTTTACTGGTGTAGTCGAAGCCATTGATATCAAAGCTACACTGGATGTCGCACTGGAAATCAACCCTAAAGTCAAAAAAGTTTTTGTCATTGTTGATAAAACGCCATCAAGCATTGCAACCATTCAAACATTTGTTGGAATTATGCCAGCATATCAGGGCAAATTGACTTTTAATTTCATAGAAGACCTTCACATGCAAGACTTGCTACTGAGGGTAGAGAAATTGTCGAGAGACACTATCATAATTCTGGTGAGTTTCAATGTCGATAAGTCCGGCCAGGCTTATTCTCTAAAGGAAAGTACAAGATTAATCAGTCAACATTCACCCGTACCAGTATATAGTTTTTGGGATAGTTATTTAGGTTATGGTATTTTGGGTGGTATGCTGGTGAGCGGATTCTCACAGGGAGAGGAGGCTGCGAAAATGGCTATTCAAGTTCTGGATGGTGAAAAGATAGACGAAATTCCTGTTGTGAAAAAGAGTCCCAATAAACACATGTTTGATTTTGAACAATTACGCAGATTTAACATCAACCCCGACATACTTCCGCCAGGAAGTATTTTGGTAAATCATCCACACACGTTTTATACCGAGTACAAAAAGATGATCTGGATGATTAGCAGTAGCATTTTGGGGCTAATCCTGATTGTATTTCTTTTAACAATTAATATCCTGAAGCGGAAAAAAGCTGAACTTTCCCTTCAACGGTATTTTAAACGGTTACAGATACTACATAAAACAGATAGAGCCATCCTGGAAGCACGCTCCACAGTACGGATTGCCCATGATGTGTTAAAATATGTAAGAGGGTTGTTTGCCTGTCAGAGAGTAAGTGTTGTGCTGTTTGATTATCAGACCAAAGAAGCCTTTGTACTAGCCGTCAATGTCAGCGACAGTACTCAGATTGAGGAAGGGGCTGTATTTCCACTAGAGGCATTTGGTACCAGAGCATTGCGGAAAGGCGAAATTATTCGAGTAGATGACCTGCATGATCTGAGACAACCAACTATTGTTGACCATGCTCTTAGGGCTGAGAAAATTCGGGCATATGTGAGGATACCGCTTATTTCTCATGATAAGCTGATCGGCTCTTTAAATCTGTCATCTGAAACACCCTCTGTTTTTGAAAATGAGAAAATAGATATTGTGTGTGAAGTGGCGACATCTCTAGCTCTTGCCATTCAGAACATGCGTCTTGTGAGTGAATTAATGGCACATGAAAAAGATTTGAAACGGATGTCAGACATGATTATAAAAAGCCAGGAAGAGACTCGGAAAAAGATTTCAATTGAACTACATGATGAAATGGGCCAGGCACTGACAGCAATCAACCTCAACCTTTCGGTTATCGAAAAAGACATGCCGGATGATTTCCCCTTATCTGTCAGTGAACGTTTATCTGAAACCAAAATCTACATCGAGCGTTTATCTGATCAAATCCGGGACTTATCCTATTTTTTATGGCCGCCAATGCTCAGTGATTTAGGTTTGGTAGCAGCATTGCGATCACACATTAATGGGTTTGCAGAATGCTCGAACCTCAATATTGCACTGGAATCTGAAACCTATGATAAGAGATTGCCTACAGAAATGGAAATTGTTTTATACAGAATTGTTCAGGAAGCTTTGAATAATGTTGTCAAACACGCCCAGGCAGACAATGTGTTCGTGAAAGTATCTTGTTGGGATGATAAAGTGGCCGTTAATATCAAAGATGATGGTACAGGATTTATTCAGATAAAAAATGATAGGTTTGGACATAATGCAGGAGATGGGTTAGGCCTTTTGGGTATGCGTGAAAGGCTGTCTACCGTTGGCGGTAACTTTGCCATTACCTCTTCCCTGGGGGCTGGTACAAGTGTCACAGCGGAAATACCACTTCCCGAGGATGAGAAGCATGACTAAAATTAAAGTAATTGTTGCCGAAGATCACACCATTGTCCGTAAAGGTCTATGTTCATTGCTTGAATGCGAAGATGATATAGAGGTCGTAGCTGAAGCAAAAAATGGAAGAGAAGTCATTAAAAAAATAGAACACGTCACACCAGATGTTGTGGTGATGGACATAGGTATGCCTGGATTAAACGGTATTGAGACCACTCTCCAACTAAAAAAAACGTCACCAGACTTGAAGGTAGTAATCCTGACAATGCATTCTAATGAAGAGTATATTCTGGCGGCTCTCCAGGCAGGTGCTTCAGGTTATCTTGTAAAACAAACCGCGCCAAATGATTTGACTGCTGCCATTCGTGCTGCATATCGAGGAGACTCTTATCTGAGTCCCTCAATTTCGCACAAAGTTATTAAAAATTTTATAAAATTGAAGCCTGAATTAATTAATGTAGATCACAATTATGAAAAACTGACAACCCGTGAAAGAGAAGTACTACAACTGATTGCTGAAGGAATGCCCAATCGTAAAATTGCTGAAATTTTGTGTATTAGTCCCAAGACAGTTGAAGCCCATAAAATGCATATTCAAGACAAAATCAGCCTCCGTGGTACAGCTGAGTTAACCAAATATGCAATCCAGAAAGGTTTGATCTGTCTGGATTGTTAGAGACGAAAAACTACTCACATTTCAAGGACGTACCAGCATGCCTGGAAAGAAAATAACATATGGTATTGTGGGCGGTATCGGCCCTCTTGCAGGAGCAGATCTTTTTTTTAAATTTGTTAAGTCTACTCCTGCCAATAATGATAGTGATCATTTCAATATTATTTTTGAACAGCATCCATTGCGGGAAGAACGTATCCAAGGAGGTGGAAACTACAAGCCAAGCAAGCGAAAGTTGCATATATTCAACGTCATCCAGCAGCTTGTATCACGAAAGGCAGACTGCATCATCCTCAGCTGTTTTATAAGTCATACTTTTATTGATGAGCTTGCCGATTCAATAGACATTCCGCTTGTTAATATAATGGAAGCTTTACATTATTTTGTTCAAAGCAAACATCCAAAAGTTAAAAAAATCGGTATTTTAACTTCCGATTATGTAAAAAAGGAAAAGTTGTTTGAAAAATATTTTAGTTCACAAGATTACGATCTGATTTACCCCGATCCAATCATTCAGTCAAACTTTTTGATGAAGGCAATTTATGGTTCTAAAGGCATTAAAGCCGGTCATTTAAGCGGAGAAGTAATTGAGAACCTGGAAACAGCTTGTGAACACCTAGTGGCCAAAGGAGTTGACTTGATCATTCCTGGTTTTACGGAAATCCCTCTTGTTTTTGATGTGCTTAAAAAAAAGAACCAATTTAACATCCTAGATTCCAATCAGATATATGCTGACTGGGCAATACAATTTCATAGTCAAACATCTGTAACTAAACAGTACAAAATTGGTATCATTGGTGGGATCGGACCATCTGCTACAATAGATTTGATGGATAAAATCATAAAGAACACGCCTGCAGAAAAAGATCAGGATCATTTCAAAATGATTGTGGAGCACAATCCTCAAATCCCTGATCGTACGGCGCATCTTCTTCAGGA
>JAOZTO010000307.1 GCA_029942265.1 Desulfocapsa sp. | reverse complement strand
TTCCCTGGTTAAGCTCTGGCTCAGAGATTGTTTGCTGGAAGCTTATGGACAACAGATGGACACCACAACAGTGAACACACAGAAAAACTGGAATTCTGAACAGCTTTTTGCTAAGCTACAGGCAATAAATCAGGCAGAAAAGGAACTAGGTCGAAATTGCAATCGAACGCTTGTATGTGAAGTGCTCCTTTTTAAGCTAAGGGCTTGTTCAAAAATAACTTCGTGATTATGAGGTGTAAGATGAATGTTTAGGGGAACGATTTTCGATTATTTAACCGCAGGCGTAGCAGGGCTACGTTGAGGATTAAATAATCGAAAAGTGTTGTTCTAAATGTTTATATTGCGCATCAGAATACGAAGTTATTTTTGAACGAGCCTAAGACAATGAGGATGGCTACAACGCCATGAATGAAAGGAAATATGTCAGAAGAACAAACCCCAAAAAAACAGAAAGGCACACTTTACTACTTTTATCGTATTAGATTCCGCTCTGAAGGTCAGGAATTCACAGCATCGTCATCCCTGGATAATTTGAAGAGAGGGGACGTGGTAATGATTCGCGGAGAGAGTGGGCTTGAGCCTGCTGGTGTAATTCGCACTGCCCCTGCATGTCGCGATTCGGAGGTGAAGCGCAGGGCAAGTTATGATATCTCACGGCGTGCGAGTCATGACGAGTGCAATCGTTATGCTAAGCTTCCAGTGGAAGAACAAACGGCTTCTTCAGCATGCAAAGCATTGATCATCCAGCATTCATTGCAGATGCGACTTGTGAATGTGGAGTGTTTTTTTAACGGTAGTAAGATGATTTTTTATTTTACTGCTGATAAACGGGTGGATTTCAGAACGCTGGTGAAAGATCTAGTGCAGGAGTTTAGAACTCGGGTGGAGATGCGTCAGGTTGGCGTGCGTCATGAAACCAAAATGCTAGGCGGTCTTGGAACCTGTGGACGTGAATTGTGCTGTTCCGGGCATATGAAAAAATTTGATTCTGTTTCTATTAAGATGGCTAAAGAACAGGATCTTCCTCTTAACCCAGCGAAGATTTCAGGTGTTTGTAATCGGTTACTCTGCTGCCTGACCTATGAGTTTGAAACCTATAAGCGCGAACGAAAAGGTATGCCGAGGCCGGGAAAAAAGCTTATAGTTGATGGAAAGTTATATAAGGTACGACGTCAGAATCCATTACAGGGATCAATTCAGGTGATGGGTGAAGATGGTGAAATAAGTGTTTTACAGAAAGATCAGTGGCGTAACGCCGAATTTGTAAAGCCTGAGAGAAAGGCAAAGAAAGGAAGTACATCCAAATAGACAATGACTACTTACATAACAACTCCAATATATTACGTAAATGCCCAGCCACATCTTGGTCATGCTTATACCACTATCGTAGCCGATACTTACAGCAGATTTCGACGATTAATGGGAGATACGGTTCGCTTTCAAACAGGGACTGATGAGCACGGTGATAAAATAGCAGAAGCTGCTGAAAAAGAAAACGAGAGTCCGAACGAATATGTTGATAGAATCAGTGCAATGTTTCGTTCAACGTGGCCGCTTCTTGATATTGAACCAGATAATTTTATCCGCACCACAGACAAAAAACATGTGGAAACTGTACAGTCAATTCTCCAGAAAGTGTATGACAAGGGAGATATTTATTTTGATAAATATACTGGTTTATACTGCACAGGATGTGAACGATTTCTAACAGAAAAAGAACTGGAAGATGGGAGATGTCCAGATCATAAAACAGTCCCTGACGAAATCACAGAAGAGAATTACTTCTTTAGAATGTCAGCCTATCAGCAGGATTTGATAGATCATATTCATGCCAACCCGGATTTTATTACTCCTCAACGCTACAAAAACGAAGTTCTCTCTTTTTTAAGTGAACCACTGGAAGATCTATGCATATCAAGGCCTACGTCTCGCCTTACTTGGGGGATTCCGCTTCCCTTTGATGATAAATTTGTCACTTATGTCTGGTTTGATGCACTTATCAATTATCTGACAGGACTTGGGTATCCCGATGCGGAACAATTTGAAGAATATTGGGGCGTAGCAGAACATCTGATAGCAAAAGATATTCTTAAACCACATGCCATATACTGGCCAACCATGATACTTTCCATGGGGCTTCCTCTGTATCAAAAACTGCATGTTCACGGGTACTGGAATGTGGATGAAACCAAGATGTCTAAGAGCATTGGTAATGTGATACGGCCTGCTGAACTCATTGAAGAATATGGCGTGGATACAATACGATATTTCTGCCTTCGAGAGATGTCTTTTGGGCTGGATTCGTCATTTAATGCCGATGCAATTATTGCCAGAAAAAATGCAGACCTTGCCAATGATCTCGGTAATTTGTACAGCCGCACAACAGCAATGCTTTTTAAGTACACGGATGGTGTTGTCCCCAAAGCATCTAAAACTGATACAGACACACTGCTCAAGGATTTTGCCGATGTAGCATCTGCAAACTATATTGAAAACATGAACGATTTCAAGTTTCAACGTGCCTTGCAGGCTGTGTGGGAACTGATTAGTCATGCTAATAAATACATCGTGAGCAATGAACCGTGGGCTCTTATTAAAGATCCAACACAGCATGAAAGACTTCACACTGTGCTGTATAATCTTGTTGAAACCTTACGATTGCTCAGCTTACTTTTGCAACCGATACTTCCAGGGACATGCGATAAAATGGCAAAAGGGCTTGGTCTTGCAGAAGATAGTCCTCTTGTTACTGATCTTAAAGAGTATGGTGGGTGGGGGATGCTGGAGTCCGGGACTCGTTTAGAAAAAGTTGATGCGCTTTTCCCACGGGTTGATATAAAAAAGAAACAACCTCCTGTGAAGCAGGAACAGAAAAAGAAAAATAAAGGGAAATCTGTTGCAAGTAAGAAGGGAGCTGAATGCGTTGACGGAGTAATACAATTTGATCAGTTTCAGAAGGTGGAATTGCGTGTAGCAACTATTGCTGCGGCAGAAACTGTAAAGAAGTCTGATCGATTATTAAAACTAACGGTTAATGCACCTGAAGAACGGGTGATTGTGGCGGGAATTGCAGAGTATTATCGTCCCGAAGATCTTCTTGGAATGCAGGTTTTGATTGTTGCTAATCTTCAACCTGTAAAACTGATGGGAATTGAATCTCAGGGGATGGTACTTGCTGCTAAAGTTGAAGAAGATGGTAATAGTCGTCTCGTGCTTTCTACTGTGAGTGCGACTGTGCCGGCAGGGTCTAGTGTAGCTTAAGGCACCAGGACACCCTTGGGAGATCGCGTATAAATCCAGAAATAAGGATGAGTTTATAAAAACAAAGAGGACGGAGTGTTAGAAATTGTTATGCAAAATTTTATGATGTCTATTGCGATACTAGTTGATTTTTTACTTAAAGTGTCTATGTGGGTTGTTTTTGGTCGAGTGATTATTTCCTGGGTGAATGCTGATCCTTCTAATCCCATTGTACGCTTTTTGTATAGTGCAACCGAACCACTGCTCAGTCGTATTCGACGCCTATTACCCATGAGCATGGGCGGAATTGATTTTTCGCCGATGATTCTGATTGTGGTAATTATGTTTCTGGAAAATTTCCTTGTTCCAACGTTGAGAGAGTTGGGACGTGGAATGGGCTGAAAATGTGTTGCTCTAATCATTTGATGTAAAAGGAAACTTTATTATGGGTATTACTCCACAATTGATTAAGGATCAAGAGTTTCAGATTAAATTCAGAGGCTGTGATC
>JAOZTO010000306.1 GCA_029942265.1 Desulfocapsa sp. | reverse complement strand
ATTCACGGCTCACTTTAGTACACTGATCAATACCTATCCCATCGGGTCCATCCAAAAAAAGGCGCAACATCCATCCTTCTCCTTCTTGGCGGTATTGTATTTCAACCAACTCAAGATTCATGGCAGGTAGAAAACTCTCAACAAATCCCCTTACCTTATCTGTAACATAATCACTCATACGGTTCTTATACTCTCCTGCACGCCATAAAATTCAAGCATAAAAAAAAGCGGGCAATGCCCACTTTCATAGCCACACCTTTTTTTTAAAAGTGCAGTATGGCATCAAAGAAAAACAATAAAAAACCATCGCTTTCCTTCAACACTGGAGCAAGCGGCGATGTTTGAATTCGCGCTCCAAGCTCATAAGGCGTACACCCTACCAACTGAGCTACACCCACAAACTCGTTCCAGCATATGTATAAAACATAAAAAACATCAGGTGTCAAGAAATTGCATAAGCTCTTTTTTTTGTATCAAATAACACTATCAGCACATTGTCGGAATTTTTCTTACAGGTAATTTCGTGTCCTAATTATTCTTTACAAAAACCTTACTCACAATGTACTTTTAACCATTACAAACAACAGCTTACCAACAATCGAAAGACAGCCAGCAATCTCGTTTTTTAAAGGTTTGGCAAAAAACAATCAATAATTAGCAATTGACAAACCGATAAGGGATTAATACAACGTCTCCAAACTAAACTAGGAAAAGTGTATTTCCTGACTCTCTCCAATTGACCCAAAAAATATTCTTGGAGCTTGTCTAGAAAACGGCACTTCGTTCAAAATCGAAGTATTTTCTAAAAATAAACAGTACCCCCCAGAACTTAGCTGTAGAGTTAAACTAATGACAGAAAAAACACTTATAATTGCAGAAAAACCCAGCGTGGCTGGCGATCTCGCTAAAGTCTTGCCTGGAAAATTCAAAAAGCTAAAAACCCATTACGAAAGTGATTCCCATATCGTTTCATACGCAATAGGTCATTTGGTAGCCATTCAATATCCGGAAGAGATGGATCCCAAATATAAAAGTTGGTCTCTTGCTAATCTTCCCATAATTCCTGAAGATTTCGCATTAAAAGGTTTACAGGGAACCAAAGGGCAGCTCAATGCGCTTCAAAAACTTATTCGCCGTAAAGATGTCACAGAAATCATAAATGCCTGTGATGCGGGCCGTGAAGGCGAATTGATTTTCAAATATATCCTGCGCTATGTGTGGAATACAAGTGTTGCCAAAAAGAGCTTTAAACGATTGTGGCTACAATCCATGACTAAAGATGCCATCAAGGAGGGTTTTGCAAATCTGCGTGATAATAAAGAAATGCTAGCTTTAGAAGATGCCGCATTATGTAGATCAGAATCTGACTGGCTTATTGGCCTCAATGCCACTCGGGCACTCACTGGTTTTAATTCTCGAAAAGGTGGTTTTTTTCTCACATCCTGTGGGCGAGTACAGACTCCGACGCTTTCATTACTAGTCAAACGCGAACAATTCCGAATTGCATTTGAGCCACGTGATTTTTTCACACTACAAGCAACGTTCACCTTTAACGATGCGAGTTACTTGGGTAAATGGATCGCCCCTGATTTTAAAAAAGATCCAGACAATGAACACGCTAGGGCAGATCGACTTTGGAAAGAAAAAGACGCCAGCAACAAAGCTGCAAAATGTACTGACAAACCTGCAATAGTCACAGAAGCCAGTAAAAAATCGAGCCAACGTGCGCCTGCTCTTTACGATTTAACCTCACTACAACGTGAAGCAAACGGACGATTCGGCTTTTCTGCAAAAAACACTCTTTCCATTGCTCAATCTTTATATGAACGCCACAAGGTTCTCACCTATCCGCGTACTGATAGTCGACATCTCCCAGAAGATTATATTCCTACTGTAAAAAAAACAGTAGGGCAGCAACAAAAATGGCAGCTGGGGACTCATGCCACCACCGCCCTTGAAAAAGGCTACATTAAGAAAAACAAACTGATTTTTGACAACAAAAAGATTTCCGATCACCATGCCATTATCCCCACCCTCTCCCTGCCAGGAAATCTCAGTGAGCCGGAATTAAAAATTTACACAATGGTTACCCAGCGTTTCCTTGCCGTTTTTTTTCCACCTGCCAGATATCTCAACACCAGAAGATTATCTGTGGTAAGTAAAGAAACATTTCTAACAGAGGGTAAAATCCAAACTGACCCAGGTTGGAAGATCATATATCAGGGAAATGGAAACCAGGAAACCGACAAACTTCTCGAAGAAATCCCTGTTAATGCTTCAGTTCATTGTAAAAAAGTTGTCATGGAAAAATCAGCAACTAAGCCACCTCCACGATTCAACGAGGCCACTCTTCTTTCTGCCATGGAACATTCCGGCAAATTCGTAGACGATGAAGAGTTGGCAGAAGCAATGAAAGAAAGAGGGCTTGGCACCCCTGCAACACGAGCTGCAATCATTGAAAAACTATTAAAGGAAAAATATATTGTTCGAGAAGGAAAAGAGCTGACACCAACCGGCAAAGCTTTTGAACTATTCGCACTCCTTGAGGCATTAAACATTGACGTACTCACCTCACCTCAGATGACCGGTGAATGGGAGTTCAAACTCAATCAAATCCTACTGGGCAAGTTCACCAGAAAGCAGTTTATGGCCGAAATTTGTGAGCTTACTGAACATATTATTGCTCAAGTTCGTGCCTTTGAAAAAGCTCCCGTTACCAAGGCCGCCGCATTTAGTCCTGTTGGGGACATTCATTTTGTCGAAACACCAACAGCCTATATTTCTGAAGACGAAACAATAACTCTTCGAAAAATCCTTGGTGGGCGAATGATGCATCAGGATGAGATCGTTAGCCTTGTCAAAGGAAATACATTGGGTCCATTTAGCGATTTCAGGAGTAAACGCGGAAAGCCGTTCACCGCTTCACTCCGTTTAACAAATAACAAAATTGATTTTATGTTTGCAGACTCCATTGCAGATCTTGATATTGATGCCATCAAAAAAACAGAACCACTCGGGCTTTCTCCAGTAGACGACACACCTGTTTTTGAGACACCGGCTGCCTATATGTCAGGTTCAAAACTTGACGGTGACCAGAAAAACGGTTTACAAATCAGCAAGATTATTCTCGACAGAGCCATCACCGAAGATCATATTAAACAACTTCTAGTTGATGGTAAGACAGAACTAATCACACACTTTATATCCAAAAAGAAACGGCCTTTTGATGCCTATCTTCTTATGAATAAATCGGGGAAAATCACATTCGAATTTCCCCCTCGTAAAAAAAAGAGCCAAACAAAAAAATAACAGGACAATCAACGGACGCAACACATTATGAAAAAACTTAAAAAAGAACTCCAAGACAAAAGCGGCCTTGAATTAGCAACAATTTGTGCAAACGCTGCATTTGAAACTAAGGCGGAGGATCTGGTCATTCTTGATGTAAGAGGTATCTCTTCATTTGCTGACTATTTTGTTATTATGAGCGGCAGATCCAGTCGACACGTACAGGGATTAGCAGAAGCCATGGAAAAAGCCATGCGCTCAAAACGAATAAGCGCTGCCAAGGCAGAGGGAATTCAGGAAGGCATGTGGGTTCTTCTTGACTTTGCTGATGTGGTCGTGCATATTTTCTATCATGAGCAACGATCTTTTTATGACCTGGAAGGGCTGTGGCATGACGCCCCAAGAGTGAAAATAAACGAGAGCTAATATATGCAATATATCAGTACACGAGGCGGCATAGAATC
>JAOZTO010000305.1 GCA_029942265.1 Desulfocapsa sp. | reverse complement strand
TACTACAGTAAACGTAAATGCAACTATTCAGCCAATACCAGATAATTGGCATACCGCTGAACTGTAACTGTTCAGATGTGCCTCATATTCGTTCATTTGGACATTAGAAGCATAGTTTGCTATGTGAGAATGTCCAAATGGACGAATATGGGGTGCAGCTGAATAGTTACACGTAAATGATCAACAATGGTAGCCTAAAAGGAGGTAACCATGGCAGTTAATAAAAATAACGACATACGCAGGCATGTGTCTGACTATCCTCCCAAGCTCTTTGATGCCCTGAATCGTGTGTCCGCTGAACTTGGCAGAGATATTTTTTTTGTCGGTGGAACAGTTCGCGACTGGCTGTTACACAAAATACCCAATGATCTTGATTTTACGGTTGATTGTGACGCTGTCCACTGTTGCCGTTTGCTTATTCATGCACTTGATGGTGGCACATTTGTGCCGCTTGGCACTGCAGAAGAAGATGCGGGCAGAGTAGTCTGGAAAGGTCTAACTATTGATTTTTCAAGTTTTCGTTTGGGAGCAGGCACCATCCTTGAAGATCTCTGGATGCGTGATTTCACCCTGAACGCCATGGGGATCAGCCTTGCCACCTTTTGTAATCCAGAGGAACCTTTACAAATTCTCGATCCTTCAAGTGGTGAACAGGATCTAAGAAATGGTGTCTTACGAGCCTGTCCACAGGCTTTTGTGAATGATCCCTTGCGGATGCTTCGTGGGTATCGCTTATGGGCACGATTTGGATTTCTCTTTGATCAACAAACTAGAAAAGAAATCTGTGCTAATGTGGATTTGCTTGGTTCTGTTTCGGTTGAGCGGATCAGCTACGAATTGGATCTGATTATGGCATCCGAAAGGGCGCATACCGTGATTTCCGATATGGCAGATTCAGGCTTACTGTTTCAGGTGATTCCTGCCTTGCAGGATGGTGTAGGGCTTAGTCAACCAGAATCACATCATCTTGATGTGTTTGGACACAGCCTTGCAGCACTTGATAATATGGAACAGATAGTAGCTAATCCTGAGCACTTTTACCCGGAATGCACAGAACAACTCCAGGAGTATCTAAGTCGTCCCGGTATGGTTGAAGTATTAAAATGGGGAGCGCTACTCCATGATCTGGGTAAGCCCGCAACACGGAAAATTCGTGAAGATAAAGGTGGTAGGATTACCTTTTATAATCACGATGAGGTGGGACGAAAAATGGTGCAGCAGCTTGGTCGAGATTTGCACTGGTCAAATAAACAACGTGATCGGGTAGCCTCTTTGACGGGAATGCATATGCATCCTTTTCATTTGTGTAATGTACGTCGTAAACAGGGATTGAGTAAAAAAGCATGCTTGAAACTCGCTAAACGTGCTGGCGATGATCTGATCGGACTCTTTTTTCTTACAATGGCAGATAGTTTGGCAGGGAAGGGGAACACTAAACCTGAAGCCATGGAAGAGGAATTAAGCTCTTTTTTGTGCGAAGTGCTTGAAACGTATACGAAAGATGTTTTACCAGCCTTACGTGGTCCTCGGCTAGTGACTGGAAAAGACTTGATAGAGCATTTTTCTCTACAGCCAGGCCCCTTGTTCTCGCAGATTCTTAACGAACTTCAAGAAGCGCAAGTTGAAGGGCAGGTAAGAGATCGGGCGGAGGCTTTTGAGTGGATTTTGCGTAAGCTTGAGGCTTGTTCATAATTGATAAGTTGTTTTTGAATAAGCTCTTAAATCGTATGGTGACCTCTCAAAAGATAAATCACTCTTGTAAAAGGAACGTAAATACGCTAATTATTATCTGTCTGACTAGATACAGATCGTAGTTTTTCAAAAGGTTCTTAACATGGACATTTGTCCGAAAATTAAGTAAGGTAGCTGTGCGAAAAGTAAAAGATTTCTATTACAAAAAGGCCAAAAAAGAAAAGTATCCGGCACGGTCAGTATATAAACTTGAAGAGGCACTGAATAAGTATAAGTTTATTCGCCGTGGTGATTCTGTACTTGACCTTGGATGTTGCCCCGGAAGCTGGTCTTTGTATGCCTCCGAAGTGGTTACTTCTAAGGGAATTGTGGTTGGTGTTGATTTGCAGGAGGTTGAAGCATCTCCACGGCCAGGTGGATCTGATATTATCTGGATCAGGCAGAGTATTATGGAGCCTGAGCTGATAACAGAGCTGCGGAAAATTCGTCCTGCTTTTAAAGTACTTATTGCAGACTTGGCACCACGAACTACCGGAAATCGCTGGACAGATCATCAGCAATCCATGACACTGGTGCGACAAACCTTGGCACTGGCATCAGAGTTACTGCTTCCCAATGGGAATTATTATTGCAAGGCATTTCAAGGTGAGGATTATCCTGATTTTGTAAAGGAAGTTGGTGAGCAGTTTCAAAAAGTAAAAACAGTTAAACCACAAAGTTCACGAGTAGAAAGCCGAGAGGTCTTTGTGCTTGGAATGGGTTTTCAAAGAAAAAAATATTAAGGATATACATTATGTCAGGACATTCGAAATGGGCAAATATTAAACACAAAAAAGGGGCGGCTGACGCCAAACGTGGCAAAGCTTTCACTCGTCTGATTAAAGAAATTACAGTAGCAGCACGAATGGGCGGTGGCGATCCTGACGGTAACCCACGGCTTCGAAGTGCCATTGCAACAGCCCGTGCTGGAAATATGCCCAAAGACAATATTACCCGAGCCATCAAAAAAGGAACCGGGGAACTTGAAGGCGAAGTGTATGATGAAATCCTTTATGAAGGATATGGACCCGGTGGTGTTGCTGTGCTTGTTGAGTGCATGACCGATAATCGGAACAGATCGGTTGCAGATATTCGCCACTACTTCGCTAAAAGTAATGGAAATCTGGGAGAATCCGGATGTGTTGCCTATATGTTTGACAAGAAAGGCATGATTTTAGTGGAAAAAACAAGCACGAGCGAAGAAGAATTGATGGATCTTGCACTGGAATCTGGTGCAGATGATGTTGTGGAAGAGGATGAACATTTTCAGGTTATTACCACTCCTGAAGATTTTGATGAGGTACGTGATGGATTAGAAAAGGCGGGGGTTGTTTTTGTTGAGGCATCTCTGACTATGGTTCCGCAAACTATCATAGAAGTGACTGAAGAAAAAATAGCAAAGTCCCTCTTAAAACTGCTCGATAATCTTGAAGGACACGAAGATGTGCAGAATGTGCATGCAAATTTTGATATTGATGACGAACTTATGGAGCAGTTATCGTAGCAAGTTGCCCTCCAGTACAGCGTATATTGGGTATTGATCCAGGTTCAAGAATCACCGGATATGGGATTGTTGATGCTGGGTATGGGAAGGTTGTTTTTGTTTCCTGCGGAGTAATCAAAACCACAATCGGTTTTCCCCTTGCCAATCGGTTGAACGAAATTTTTGAAGGAATTAACGAGGTTATTCAAATTCACACTCCTGAGTGTGCAGCGGTGGAAGAGGTGTTTATGTCCACTAATGCCGGATCTGCCTTAAAACTTGGTCAGGCAAGAGGTGCTGCTGTGGTTGCGGCCATGCAGAACGGCTTGGGTGTAAGCGACTACAGTGCCAAAAAAGTTAAACGGGCAGTTGTCGGATATGGGCAGGCAGAAAAAGGTCAAGTACAGAGAATGATAAAGGTTTTGCTTGGTCTTTCAGCAGAACCGAGTAATGATGCGGCGGATGCCTTGGCTGTTGCTATCTGTCATGCAAATCATCAAATGGTGGTAAGCGCTCCATGAACACCACCCTGCACGATCTCGAAGTACCCGATATACCAA
>JAOZTO010000304.1 GCA_029942265.1 Desulfocapsa sp. | reverse complement strand
ATATATAGCTAGCCATTTCTCTAGCGATAGTTTTAACAACAGGTACTGCAACTGAATTTCCAAATTGCTTATAGGCTTGGGTATCGGAAACAGTTATCTTAAAATCATCAGAATAACCCATTAACCTAGCACATTCTCTTGGCGTCAATCGTCTGGGATTAGAGTTCTTCATTTTTAATAATATTTCAGACCCATCTTTATAATATCTTGCGCTTAGAGTTCTGGTTGTCATGCTTTCGTCAACCAAGCCAAAACCAAAGCCGTTTCCCTTTTTTTTATGTTTTGCAGCATATGCCTGCAAATAATTCCATAACTTATCGGAAAGTATATACTTTGGATCAACTTTTTTATCTAAAATTGTTTTAAGCTTAGGTTCTTCATTCGGAGGGACAGGAAAATCAAAATTTATGTCACCATTAAACGACTTATTGTTCATGCCAACAATAAAAATCCTCTCACGATGCTGCGGTACATAATTTCTTGCATCAATTATCTGGTAAAAAATTGAATAATCCAATTTTTTCAAGACTTCACAAATAATTTTGAACGTTTTGCCTTTATCATGTCCTTTTAAATTTTTCACATTCTCCAAAACAAACATGCGAGGTCTTTTCGCTTCAATTATTTTCGCTATGTTAAAAAAAAGAGTCCCCTGTGCTTTATCCAAAAAACCATGCTTTCTGCCTAGGCTGTTCTTTTTTGATACCCCAGCTATTGAAAAAGGTTGGCAGGGAAAACCGGCACATAAAACATCGTGATCAGGAATTGAGGTGGGATCAATTTTGGTAATATCACCTGCGGGAACAGAATTAAAGTTATCATAATAGGTTTTCTGTGAAAACTTATCCCACTCTGAAGAAAACACACATTGTCCATCAACCCCCTCAAATGCCAGCCTAAAACCGCCTATACCAGCAAATAAATCAATAAATTTAAACTTTCTGGGTCTTGAAACATTTTTGTCGGTTCCATAGGAAAATAAAGGTTCGGACAAATAACTCTGCAAAGCTTTTTCGGAAACTTCCTGCAATGAATAATTCAATTCATTGGCTCTACTCTTTAATTTACTGTATAAATCAGTATTTATCTTAATATGTACTTGTGGCATGCTACCTCCGCATTCTGGGAATATTTTATACCATATTATTCCCACAAGAAGATAAAGTCAATAGACAAAATAGCCTATCAATGGTATTCAGACGACCCCAAGCAGTGCGGTTTTTCAAATGTAATTAATAGGTTACCAAAAGGCCATAGCTACGAATAACCTTGGTCGGTTAACTTTCTTGGGGCGGCTGATACCGGACGATAGTCGCTTTTTATTGCCTTTTTTTTTAGCAACTATTCCTGCACCACGTAAGTATAGTAACTTTTGGTACCATCTTCATTATCCTCAAGATACATTCCCTGTATTTCGTTTTCAAAACCAGGAAATTTTGCCGCCGTCAGTTCAAACATTTCAAAATATTTCCGTTGTGGCGCGGCTGCCTCATCATAACGTTCACCCGGCATAATCACTCCAATACCTGGCGGATACACAAGGGCAAGTGTTGCAGCAATTCTTCCCTTGATCTCTGTAAGAGGCAGATAATCCACATTATTTGCTGACATTTCATAAAATGCTTTTTGCGGTGTCATTGCCATTTCCGGAAAGTGCTCACGTTGAAATTGCTGCATCTGAAGTGATCTTGCATCATAGTCCTTGTAAAGGCTGTGCATCTCCTGAGCAAGATCCTGAATGACACGTCCTTTATAAAAATCAGGGAACTCCTTAACCAACGCTGGAAACATTGCATCCATTAAAACATTATCATCAAACTGCTCTTTGAATTTGAGTAATTCAGCAAGAAGTGTCCCTGCCTTGCATTGTTCTAGTGCTGGAGTCAGCAGAAAAAGGATGGAATTAAAATCACATTTCTCGCACACAACACCCTTATCTCGCAGATATGCACCAAGTAATGTTGCGGGAATCCCCCACTCTTCATACTCACCGGTTTCACGATTAATTCCAGGTGTCAATAGTAGCATTTTGGTGGGATCAACCATCACATAGTCATCCTTTATATGACTATAGCCATGCCATTTTGCACCTTCTTTAAACATCCAGCATGCAACTTCACGGGATAGCACATCGGTGTCAACATCTTCCCATTTTACATTTTCCATATCACCGCAATACTCAGATCCGGTGATGGAAAGAATGTCTGGTACAAAAGGATCAAAAAACCATTTTCGGTTCTGACCTGTTTCTTTCTCCATATATTCTGCATGGATAGAGCGAATTTTTTTCCTGATTTCAATACCGTCACGAATAGCTTCGTCCCAGAGATATAAGCCATTCTTTCCCTTCATCATCTGTGCGCCAACATCAAGAGATGCAAACATGGGATAGAAAGGAGAGGTGGACATGTGCATCATATACGACTCGTTAAATCGTTTATGATTTACACGACGTTTCTGTCCTTTTATATGGCTATCTTTTACATGAATTTGTGATGCCTGTGACATTCCGGCAAGTTGTTTGTGGGTGGATTGAGTAACTACGATACCAGGATCATTTTCTGTAAGTGCATCATTATGCAATCCATATCGCCCTGAGTAGAGCGGATGAAAACGCATAAACCCACCCCAGGCCTCATCAAAAAAGATATAATCACATAAATGACCAATCTTTTTCAGGATAGTGTCCACATTATAAATAGTACCGTCATAGGTGCAGTTTTCGATTATTGCAACACGAAACGGTCGTTTTTTTAGCGATGCTTCTTCTGCGTTTTCCAGCAATGGATTACTGCGTATCTGTTGCCGTAGAGTCTCTTCATCAAGTGCTTCAAACATGACCGGCCCAACCATGCCAAAGGAATTCCTATCAGCTGGAACATAGACAGGAATACCACCGTTATTAATCAGTGCTGCATGGGCATGTGATTTATGATTATTACGATCAAACAACACAAGATCGCCGGGTTTAACCAGAGCACTGTTCACCATTTTATTGGATGTGGATGTACCATTTAGAACAAAATAGGTGCGATCAGCATTAAAAATACGTGCCGCATCCTGTTCTGCTTCAAGGAATGCGCCAGTATGATTAAAAATATCACCAAGATCCGGCACAAAATTAAAATCGGCCCGCCAGAATGTTTCTCCGAGATACTCAAACAGAATGCGTCCGGCAGGGCTTTTTCTGTAAAACATACCGCCATTATGACCAGGTGCCAGCCACATTTCATTACCAGCTTCAACGTAATCAATCATGCCGCCAAAAAATGGCGTTTTCAGGGAATCCACATATTCGTGATAGGCACGCCCCACATATTTGGCAATAAAAGCCGCTGTATCCTCCTGTAGATAGATATATCCACGTACATCTTTAAGAAGATCTGTGCTGATATCTTTGAGTTTATGCTTCTCAGTAATCAAAAAAATGGGCGTTTCCAGACCACGTTTTCGTATGGATGCGATGATTTCATGTGTATCAAAATCCTTATCCCCGTCCCCATCCCAGTTAATGAAAAAACAGGCAATATCAGCTTCATTTTCTATGGCTACATAGGCATCTCTTGATGAACGCCCTACTTCCACCCGATAGCCACGGTCTTCAATGGCCACAACTAGTTTTTGAAGTAAACCACCAACAACAGTATCGGCTCCGACCTCTTTATCAACGATGAAAAATTTGAATAATTTATCGTAGTCCATATGTGTTTCTCCTTTTGAAATATACCTGCGCTTAGGAACGGGGACGAAATAACTTCCCCATCTATACATCTCATCTTCAGGCC
>JAOZTO010000303.1 GCA_029942265.1 Desulfocapsa sp. | reverse complement strand
TTTCGCAAAATTACTGCAAGCATCTGACCTTACAAAAAATCTTCGATTTCAAAATATCGTCTAACTGCCTGAATCAAAAGATGTAAATAGTTTTCGTTCAGGCACTAATTACTGAACACTGATAACTGATGACTGACAACTCAGACCGACCAACTGTCCAACTTTCACTATCTTGCTGTTACTACGTAATAAACAGGAATTTTGACGGAAATGTTTACGAGGTCTGAAGTAGTTGTTGTTGGATATTTCTTCTCATGTTAATCAAAGCCTTTAGAGAAGAGTTTATTTACGTTAAAAAGTATCTGCGATCAGGACAGCAGGCACAGATCCAATTACAGGGCACATCCAGAACACCTGCACACATTATCTGGAAAACACTACGGAACTGGTTTGTAAACAGACAAAATCCTCAATAATCATCACCATCCCACATAGAAGAGTCAAAACGCAGTACCTTATTCCGGCCAGTATCTTTTGCCTGATACAGGGAGATGTCTGCATATTTGACGCACTCCCAGAATCCTTCACCATCGGTCGGGTAAACAGATACACCGATACTGAGTGTTTTTTTGAGGGTAGTGCCTTCAAAACGGAAAATTTGATCTTCAACTGTTTCTCTTATCTTTTCTGCTACCGTGATGGCTTGTTCTGATTGGCAGTCAGTAAGCAGGATCATGAACTCTTCGCCACCGTATCGGATAACGATGTCCGATTCCCGGACAACATCTTCCAGGTTCCTGGCAAGTGTTCTCAGCACTTCATCACCGGCATCGTGGCCATGTTCATCGTTGACCTGTTTGAAGAAGTCCATATCACACATCAGTATTCCCATGGTACTTTTTCTTCGCTTTATTCCGGCAAGTAACGGGTTGATGTTTGTCTCCAGGAACCTGCGGTTGGATAAACCTGTCAATTGATCCTTGGTGGCCATCTCATGGAGATTCCCTGCCAGTCGTTTGGCGTGGAGAACAGGCATGGCTTCTTCAAGGTAAAGACTGGCAAGATCCTGACTGATCTGCAACTGTTTTTCACGTTCTGGGCTGTCAACAAAGAGTGAAAAGAATTGCACCACACCAAGCACCTGTCCAGAGACTATCATTGGGACGCAGGTGTGTGTCATCACGTCATCCAGTGGAAAAGCAGGACAGATATTTGTAAAACCGGTGGATGAGATAACTTCTCCAGTCCTTCTTGCCCTACAGATTCTTGATGTGTTGAGGATGCATGATTCCTGTTCAAGTTCCGGCGGCCATGAGTATGCTGCTGTAATGGAATCATCCTGTTGTTGCACTTCCCAGATAATAAAGGTATCAAGCTGAAGTGTTTCCTTGAAGACAAAGGCCAATCGATTATATATCTCCCCTACGGTTTCATCGGCTTCAATGGTTCGTCGAAAGAGAGATATGTTGTTGATATGGCTTGTAAGGTCGTTGACCAGTGAAGCCACTTCTCCAATCTTGTCCTGAGTGAGTACCGGGATCTTTCCGCGATGATTACATGATTTACTATCTCCCTTAGCGATCAGTTGGCGAAGAGAATCTGTCATCTGGTCAAGAAAATTAACAAGGGCGCGCACACATAGGAAACTGGTGAAGCTCAAAACGAGTACAATAAGAATCTCCAGAATGATTTGGTTAAAAATAAATGTGTCAAGAAGGGCAAGTGTATTGTTGAGATGTTCCTCTTCTCCACAGGCAATACTTAATTCCTGTTTGAGTTTTTCGATAAAGCGATAACTGTAGAGAGCAATGATTAGATAGCCGAAAAGAAATCCTGCAAGAATCAGCATGAATTTTTTGTATATGGAAAGTCCCAGAAAAGGCCGCCAGATTTTTGTCCAGAGAGAGTCTTGACTGTGGGTATTTGATTCCATTGCTTTTATCCTGTCAAAAATGAGGATGGTTGGTTTATCATAGCTGGGTTAAATATATCTTCGTTCGATTCGGCTTGAGAGCAATATTGTTAATATGTGAACAAGACGAATCAAACGAAGATGGGGTGCCAGCTAGCATATTCAAAATATTTGGATAGTGCCCCAGGTTCGTTGGATTCGGCTTGAGAACTATATTGTTGTAATATGTGAACAAGGCGAATCAAACGAAGATGGGGTGCTAGCCGAATATTTACAGGATTTGCTTCATGTTGTTCATGTAAGACCGAAGTTCCTCACCAACGGCTTCCACACCAGTATACCGAATCGCTTCATTGGTTTCAATAAGCTCTACATTATTGACACCGTTGTCTGTGGTTTCAAGTGTTTTCCCAATCACATCAATGTTTACTGTCTTCATAAAATCTGCAAGCAATGGCACACAGGCGTGATTGAAGAGATAGCAACCGTATTCGGCAGTGTCTGAGATAACAACGTTCATCTCGTAGAGTTTCTTGCGTCCAATCAGATTGGCGATCAGTGGTACTTCGTGCAGTGATTCATAGTAGGCGGATTCTTCTTTGATTCCGGCGGCAACCATAGTGTCAAAAGCAAGCTCAACACCGGATTTCACCATGGCAACCATAAGAATAGCATTATCAAAATACTCTTGTTCGGTGATTTTGGTGTCCGCAGCAGCAGTCTTTTCAAAAACAGTTTCTCCTGTCTCTTTGCGCCATTGCAGGAGATTTGCATCGCCATTGGCCCAGTCTTCCATTATGGTTTTGGAGAAGTGACCTGACATAATCTCATCCATATGTTTGTGGAAGAGTGGTTCCATAATGGATTTAAGCTCTTCACTTAACTCGTTGGCTCTGATTTTTGCAGGGTTGGAAAGCCTGTCCATCATATTGGTGATACCACCATGTTTTAATGCTTCGGTGATAGTTTCCCAGCCATATTGGATGAGTTTAACAGCATATCCTGCGTCCATTCCCTGCTCGATCATTTTATCAAAACAGAGCAAAGATCCAGTCTGTAACATTCCGCAAAGAATGGTTTGTTCACCCATTAGATCTGATTTTACTTCTGCAACAAAAGAGGATTCTAGGCAGCCTGCACGATGTCCTCCGGTTCCGGCAGCATAAGCCATAGCGATATCCCAGCCAATTCCCTGTGGGTCATTTTCACGATGAACAGCAAGGAGTGTTGGGACACCAAAGCCACGTTTGTATTCTTCACGAACCTCGGTTCCAGGGGATTTTGGAGCAACCATGATAACGGTAAGATCATCTCGAATCTGCATGCCTTCTTCAACAATATTAAAACCATGGGAGTAGGAGAGACAGGCACCCTGTTGCATGAGTGGCATAACTGCTTCAACCACGTTTGTATGTTGTTTGTCAGGTGTTAGATTGATGACAAGATCAGCCGTGGGGAGCATTTCCTTATAGTTGCCAACTTTGAAATCATTCTCGGTGGCATTTTTCCATGATTGGCGTTTTTCTGAAATTGCAGCATCGCGAAGTGTGTAGGAGACATCAAGGCCAGAATCACGAAGGTTTAAGCCTTGGTTTAGTCCCTGTGCGCCACATCCTACGATGACGATTTTCTTTCCCTTGAGTGCCTCAACACCATTGAATTCGGAAATGTCCATAAAGCGACATTGGCCAAGTTCTTCAAGCTGTAGACGAAGGGGAAGACTGTTGAAATAGTTGTTTGACATAGTAATGCTCCTGTGTGGAATGTTTTTTAGTGTGGTGGCTGTGGATATTCGGGTTAGCGTTGGTGCCGACTAAGCTAATGATAATACGCATTTCTTGATGTAAGATTCTGCTCTCTGACAGCCGCTGATTAAATATTTATTTATGAGCCTGTTGATTTAATGCCTTTTTGCCCGATCTCTTCGTTAAATGAAA
>JAOZTO010000302.1 GCA_029942265.1 Desulfocapsa sp. | reverse complement strand
TCTGCACTGTATGTCGCTTCAGCAGCACGTTGGATGGGGTATGATACCCCATTGAATTTGGTGCAGTGGCGTCTGTTCCACAAACTGTGAATCATCTGTTTGTTTCCCCTGGAATCGTAGGCTCTACACTCTTTAGGTACAACAGTATATGCACACCTTGTCCCCGTAAAACCAGCGCTTTTTGAAAAGCTCCTAAATTCAATAGCGACCTCTTTTGCGCCTTTGATTTCGTAGATTGATTTCGGCAGGGAATCGTCACGAATAAAAGCTTCATAAGCCGCATCAAAAAGTATCAGTGCCTTATTTTCTCTGGCATAATCAACCCATGTTTGCAGTTCTTTTTTTGAAATAGTTGATCCGGTTGGATTGTTTGGGAAACAAAGATATATCAAATCTACATCTTCTTCAGGCAAAGATGGAACAAAGCCGTTTTCTTTAGTACCGTCAAGATAGACGATCCCCTTAAATCTTCCATCTACGAAATCACCCGTGCGTCCCGCCATAACATTAGTATCAAGATAAACTGGGTAAACAGGGTCAGGAATCGCAATTTGAGTATCCTGTGTAAAGAGTTCCTGAATATTACTGGTATCACATTTAGCTCCATCACTGACAAAGATTTCTTCGGCTGAAATGTCTGCGCCACGACTTTGAAAATCATTGGTCGCAATAGCCTCCCTAAGAAATTCATATCCAGGTTCCGGCCCATATCCACGGAATGTGGAATCATCAGCCATTTCATCAATAGCTTTATGAAAAGCGGCAATTGGTGCGGCAGTGAGACCTTTAGTTACATCTCCAATCCCAAGTTTAATGATTTCTTTATCCGGATTGCTTTTCTGACAAGCAGCTACTCGATTTGCTATGTCAGAAAAGAGATAAGATGCCTGTAACTTGAGATAATGCTCATTGATTGTAATCATTTGTTCCTTTCTTTTTTTGTAACTATTTCAGGCACACCATATCTTTTCTCATTTGGACATCCTTACATAGCAAACTATGCTTCGAATATCCAAATGAATGAAAATGAGGCACATCTGAACAGCTACTTTTTTGTAACTGAACACCATAGATGAGTCCGTTGATTTAATAGCAATCCGATTCAAAAACCTTTTAGCGTCATATCCCTTTTCTTTTATTAACATATTGAGTCAAACGTTTTTCAATATCAGGATCAATATCCGGTTTTTCATATTCTGCAAATCGCTTCTCTAATATTTCGGCAGCTCTTTCTGCATTGTCTCTAGGTTCCATTTCAAGCCATTTATTGTGAATTGTCCTGATACTTAGATCCGGTATAAAAAACTCACTCCGACACCGCTTCATGGTATGCATCTGCATAAGATAATTTCCAGAAGTTCCAAGTTCTTTGATCAAATCCATTGCAAAGGCGTCATCGGTAAACTCAACAGGCTGTATAAGTTTTTTTATGGCGCCACACAAATCTTCGTCGGCGATGAATTTCTCGTAGCTCATAGCAAGCATGGAACCGTATGTTCCACATGCGTGAAGACTTACATTCGCACCACTCAGAGCAGCAGTAGTCAGCATCATGGTAGATTCCATACCAGCCTGATAATCCAGACAAAACGATTCTGTCAACGCCCCCTGGCTTCTGCACGGGATGTTATAGTACCTGCCCAAAGCAGTTACGATAGCAGTATGTTTGGCATCTTCGGGAGAGGCGTTAACATAACCACCTGTTTTCATCTCTGTCGGACTGCCACCCAGCCCATATACGAGAGGGGTTCCAGGATTGATCAACTGCGCCAGACAGATGCCGGCAAGTGTTGTGGCATTAGAGATCACTATAGACCCAGCAACGGTGATAGGACCAGTAGATCCCAGGGAGCAGGAGGAATGAACGATCACAGGTTGCCCGGCTTCAGCGAAAACCATAAGAGAGTCGACACTCTCACCTGCATACTGCAAGGGTGAAAGTGAATCCACCAGGGAAATCATCACTGGTTCATCTGTTGTGCCCCAGACCATCTCCGCCAATTTCAGGGAATCTGTCGCAGCAATCCCAGATGATGAACTCCCCATTATCGGTTTATCGGTCATGAGTAAGGTAGCCAGCAGGATGTCCAGATGAGCTGTTTCCTGCGGAACCTCGGTGGGCTGTACCACTATAGAACTATTAAAATCAAGATATTTGGATGTCTGTACCAATTTACAAAGTTTATGCACATCACTCAACAGTGCATTTCTCTTCTCTCCGGATGGTTCGATGATAAATGGCGGGCCGTAGCCAGGGGCCATCACGTAATTATCACCCCCGATTTCAATATTCTTTGCAGAATTTCTGGCTTTTATTGTAAAAGCAGGCGGAACTGTTTTTAGTGCCGTCTGTATATCTTCTTCTGTAAAAAAAACCATCTTGTCATCTGTGCGAAAGCCATGATCCTTAAAGACTTTAAGTGCTTTTTCGTTAGGAAACAGAATACCCGTATCATTTAGTAGTTCCAAAGAATATCTGTGTATGGATTCAAGTGTCTTTTGGTTAAAATTTGTGATCGCTCTGTTCATGATATTAGACCCCTTATGCTGCCAACAGTTTCCTGGTCAGTTCCACTGCTCCAGGTGCATCAGTACTGAATCCGTCTGCACCAATTTGATCTGCAAAAGCTGCAGTTACAGGTGCCCCGCCAATAATAGTTTTAACAGTAATGCCAGCTTCTTTAACGGCAGAAACTATATTTTTCATGGTTGGCATTGTGGTTGTAAGTAGGGCAGATAGAGCAATCACACCTGCATTGTGCTCAATAGCTGCTTCCACAAATTTTTCCGCATCGATATCAACCCCAAGATCTACTACATCAAAACCAGCTCCTTCCAGCATTAGAGCAACAAGATTTTTGCCAATATCATGGAGATCGCCCTTGACCGTACCAATAACAACAGTTCCTCTGGCTCCCGCTGCCCCATCGGAAAGGTGAGGTTTTATAACCTCCAAGCCTGCCTTCATTGCCTGGGCAGCCATAAGCATCTCAGGAACAAACAACTCTCCGTCAGAAAACTTTTTTCCAACGATATCCATAGCACCGATAAGGCCTGTATTTAAAATTTCGTCAACCTCGGTATTGGCTGCAATTTCAGCTTTGATCAGATCCACCACTTTCGCTTCGTCAAAAACCACAACTGCCTCAGCTATATCTTGTACTGCCATTGTTAAATCTCCCTTCGTCTCTGGCATGAAAAGCCAAATTAATTGGTAACTATTCAGCTGCACCCCATTTTCGTCCATTTGGACATTCTCACATAGCAAACTATGCTTCGAATATCCAAATGAACGAATATGAGGCACATCTGAACAGTTACAGTTTAGTGTTTTTCCAAATATCGGGTACTAGCTGAATAGTTACATTAATTGATAAAAAAAATATCCTAATATTAGTATTCAAATCAGTTGTTCATCCACTGAAAACGTTGCACTTCGCGATTCATAGCCAGGTAGTTTTCTTTTGGTATGTTAGGGGATGAAGTACCTGCTGTAGAAAAAATATACCCCGACATACCTTTGGCATTCTCCAAGTGAGCACGAGTCTCTGCAGCCGTCTCTTCAGGCGTTCCGATCAGCAGGGGGCCGTTTGGATTAATATTGTCAAAAATACATATTTTCTCTCCAACTTTTTCTTTCAGTTCACGGAGATCCAAAACTGTTTCCTGGGTGAGATTACCTGGCATAATACCGTGGATATCCATCTCCATCAGCATGTCAACAATACCAGTTTCAACTATGGAACCACACATATGTGGAAGAACCTTCGCGCCGAGCCGGGTCAGCTCATTA
>JAOZTO010000301.1 GCA_029942265.1 Desulfocapsa sp. | reverse complement strand
ATAGGGTTCGATTATTTTGCGCTACTTTTTCCGAAATTGCGGGCAAACTATAAACAGACATTGGATGTAAAGGATACGTCCCCAGAACAACCGTTTCCTTTAATTCCTCAGGCGTGAATCCAGTAAAGTACTTTAAGCGAGCTGTCTCCTGGACTAAAGACTCAAAATAGGCCTCATGGTTCGTCGTTAACTTATCCCAACCGGCAGCATTTTCATCCGCCACAATAACCCCATCAATAAGCTGAAAGGTCTCCACGTCGGTGCTTTTCATAATGTATTGCTTAAAACGACCCTCAATCTTCCGTAAGTCATCCTCAAGCTGTTGATTATTTGCACCAAGACCATTCATAGTGATGTCATGATACTCCTTCAACGATCTGTGACAAAACAAGTAGAAATGAAGCTGGTTGTCTTCGCTGGCATTACAACACTCGGCAAATTCCTGTAAAACAAGCCCTTCTTTTCCGGTGGGATCCTTAACAACCTCTCCCATCTTATGGCCGAATTCATCCCAAAATACTGCAATTCCAGCAAATTCATGTTTCTTTTTTAACTCCCCCACAACACTTGTATAAAATTCGGTAGGAGAAAGCATAGTGGTATATTCAAATCTCCCACCCGCTGAAAAAGATGGATGAATACTGCGAAACAGATCAAAAGCTTTTTTCTGGTATTCAGTCAAGCGAGTCTTTAGCTCTTCCACTGAGAGACCTTTCTGTTCAACCTCTGTTTTCAAAATTGCAAAACTGTCAGAATAATGCCCTTCAATTTCTTCAATTCTTGTAATGGCAGCATCAAAAGCAGAGGAGGGTAAAAGATACTCAAGTCCTTCCGCCTCCAGGGCTTTCCGTAACCCCATCATCAAGCCATCTGCAACATCGCCTTCATCACCGTATAAATTAACAATTAGGAACTTTTTCGGTACGAGTCCTCGATATTGAATCAAAACTTCTTTGGTATCAGGATCAAGTTTATCAACGACCGTTTGCAACTCTGCTGTTTCCAGAGCTTGAAGAAAGAAGTTGAGCAGCACCAGAGCAAGATGGCTCTTACCTGTACCATAGGTACCCATAATAATACGTGATCGAAGATCACTCGTGGGGTGTAGCTTCTTTGCCAAATCGAGGATTATTTCCCGTGCAACCTCAGTGGGCACAAATCCTGCAACTTTCCGAAGATTATGCTGATCATTTCTTAGATTAACGGCGGCCTTAAATCCAGGCGATATATGAATAAACTCACTTAATTTTTGGGTAGTCATACCTTATCTCCACTGTATACAAATACAGGATACTACTTTGTCTAATAGCTGCTATTTGGATGGTGCCCAAATCAGCCCCCTGCTATTCTCTTCAATTGCCAACAACTCGCTCAAATCTTCTTGGCAATTTATAGTAATGATAATACCATTCTTAGGCTCACTCCTCAGAAGGTTTCTTAGGAAAGCCAACCGTTCATCTACTGACCACTTGACATAAATCGGCTCCAGTTCTGTAGCAATAACTGGTTGACTATCTGCTGCTATATAAAGATCGTTACGCACAGCCTGCCAGGTAAGAAACTGATCTAAACGACCTTGATAAATATCTTGAAAATCAAGTACCTTTGCTTCGATTATTTCGGCAAATTCTTCTACAACTGTACCAGGAAACAATGTATCCAGCGGAGCCTTAATTATAATCAATACTGGGTAACGGTGCTCCCGACATCGTTGCCATTTCTCCAATAACTCAACATGAATAGACATAAGTATTCTCTACGAAAAAAGTGGCATGGTTTCTCTGTTAATAACTGTTTGGACCTCTTTTTTACCCATAGTTAGGGCTTCCATCGGATCCTCTCCATCCAATTCATGATAATATGCGCTGATCAAGGCCAAGGGTGGACAATCCATAATAGAAATTGAATTCAGTCCAGCCGTGTGACTGATCCATGCCACCTGCTTCTGGTAATATTCGCCAATATCAATAAGCAAATTGTCAAAGTCATCCCTTGTCAACCGGAATATGCGTCCAACACCACCTGATTCCATTAGTTTCTCCAAATGGACAGACTGTCTTTGCTGCTCTATAGCCCAATCAAGCAAAGCATATGCCAGGATTGCCTTGGGTAGAAGAGGGGCATTCTTTGTCTGACGCAAATAATCATTTCCCTCTCCTGCTCGCCAAAAACCGAATTCATCACCCAATCTTGTCCCTTCGAAAACCTGCTTAAAAGGAGAAAAAATGAGCTTATGAAACACACTATCAGTCATTGGTTTTTCGTGGCTATTATCCCAATAGGCTCTCACCTCTCTTTCAAAATCGTCGCGAGTGAAGGTATCTAAATTAAACTCATTACAATAAAAAAAGTAAAACCAAGACGGACTTGTTGTTCGAGCAAGATTATAATGAAAGAGCCACCAAATGCCGTCCTCTTCCAAATCTGGATCATGATGAGCAATCATCTGCCCCAATGGTGTAATAAAAAAAGCCCCTTTCTTTTTACAAACAATACCGGCTGACTCAGCCCAAGCCCTGGCAGCTCCAACTTTCAACTTACCCATCCGCAGAAGATCTTGTGCTTTTTCAACGGATTTAGGGAGAAAAAGATCCGGGTTATCTGGCAGTTTTTTTATAATTAAACGAAACCATGCTTCTTCAAAACCAAACTCAAATTTTGCCATATTATTTATTTTCCTTTTTTGGTTAAAGAGTCAAGGATAGGACATCTATGTTTAACGCAGCTCAAACAACTAACACATTTTGACTCATTAACTAAAAAATCACCATCTGCATTTAAAGCATTTAATTTACACTTTGCCCCGCATGCACCACAAAAAAGACAACTCTGTAACTTTTTTAACTGTTTCTCTATTCTCTGTTGAAAAACCCGCCGATATTTTTTTATGAGATAATTGATACGAATAGCCTTATCCACATAACCGACTTCTACACTAGCTAAAATTTCATGCGATTTATAATCATGAATCAGAAAAGTCTCAGCAAACTCATCATTGCTAACCTTAGATTGAGGGCCGAGTGGACGAAGGAATCGATGTACCAACTTAATATCACCACTGAGAAGTTGATACATAATCGCATTGTCTGAAAGTTCACAGGGGACAGACTCAATGGCAGACTTATAATGATCCAAACCACGACCTCCAGCCCTAGCCCTCCAGCCTTGATCTGTAAATATTTCAGGATTTGGGTGTCGCATCCGTTCAGCCTGCTCTTCCAAAAAAGTCTGCCATTTCTTGCCTTGACTTGGATATCGATCCTCGATCATGCTTTGTGACCAAGCACTATTAAATGGACAATAAAGACAACCGACTCGACGAAATCCTTTCTTATATGCCTTATTAAAAGTCAACTGATGAAATAGGAGGTATAGCCACACATCGAGGTCAGTCCATTTCAAAATAGGGCTGCCAAGTATTTCTCTCGCTATTTTATGTTTATTAGATATACGAGGATATTTTGATCTACGAACCGACTCTGCACGTCTAACCCCATCAAAAGTCAAAACCCCTTGGACAGGACTCATACTATCGATAAGTTTTGCCAGGGGATTGGTCTTATGGGTGGTACAACACCAGCGTAAAATTCGGCTCGGAGGACCTATAGATTCAGCAGTTTGAAAAAAATCGAGTTTGGATCGACTCTGAATAAAAGGAGTCAGTGGGTGCTGTTGCTGAAATTCCTTAATATAGGTATAAGTATCCGGGAATTCTATGGTAGTATCAGCAAAAATATGAAGGACATCGCTGCGCCCCAAGCCATTCATCACCAAGTGGGAGGCCACGGTGGAATCCTTA
>JAOZTO010000300.1 GCA_029942265.1 Desulfocapsa sp. | reverse complement strand
CTATAACAATGCAAGCAATACCCCAGCAGCAACAGCAGATCCAATAACACCAGAAACATTTGCCCCCATGGCATGCATGATAAGATGATTCTGTGGGTTGGCTTCAAGGCCAACTTTATTTACTACGCGAGCAGCCATTGGTACAGCAGAGACACCGGCAGCACCGATCAATGGGTTGACCGGTGTTTTACTCCATTTGTTCATCAGTTTCGCAATTAACACGCCAGAAGCAGTGCCTATACAAAAAGCGATCATGCCAAGTGCCAAAATCCCAAGTGTTTCTAGGTTCAGAAATTTATCAGCCGAGAGTTTGGAACCAACACCAAGGCCAAGGAAAATGGTCACAGTATACATAAGGGAGTTTTTGATAGTATCAGACAATCGATCAACAACCCCACACTCTTTAGCTAAATTCCCCAGCATAAACATTCCGATAAGGGGTGCGGCAGAAGGAAGCAGAGTTCCACAAAGACCTAGTACCAATAAGGGAAGGAGGATTTTCTCAAGCTTGGATACGTGTCGAAGCTGAACCATTCTAATTTCACGTTCTTCCTTTGTGGTGAGCCATTTCATAATTGGTGGCTGAATGATTGGAACAAGTGCCATATATGAATAAGCAGCAATAGCAATAGAGCCAAGGAGGCGTGGTGACAGCTGGCTTGAGAGGAAGATAGCCGTTGGTCCATCAGCACCACCGATAATACCGATGGAAGCAGCATCATGTAGAGAAAAATTAATTCCAGGTACCAGATCAGAAAGAAAAAGTGCGCCAAGCAATGTGGTAAAGATACCAAACTGTGCTGCGCCACCAAGAAGAATTGTCTTAGGGTTTGCAATCATTGGCCCAAAATCAGTCAGTGCACCCACACCCATAAATATGATAAGAGGAAAAATACCCGTCATGATCCCGACTTCATATATGTAGGTAAGTAATCCACCAGGATCAGAAATACCAGCCATGGGAATATTTGCAAGTATGGCACCGTAGCCAATTGGAATTAAGAGTAATGGCTCAAATTTCTTTGCGATACCGAGATATATAAGGAGCAGTCCCACAGCGATCATCAGGAGTCTTCCGATGCCAAGTGTCCAGTCTTTGTTTAATTGTCCATCAATAATACCGTAAATACCAGTAGTTTTGAAAAGCTTTGCAACCAGTTGAGGTACAGGGGGCAACTCTTTGTCGGCCTCACCAGTGGGAATGTCAATAATCACAGCAGATGGAAGTAAGGTACCAATCGCTTCATTTTTCTGTATTGACTGATACAGATCAAATGGGAGTGAGGTTATCTGTCCTGCAACCCCCGCTCGAAGAATAACGAGCGTTCCATCGTCTGTCTTCAGAGTGGCAATTGTATCACCGCTGTAAACAAAATCACCAGGGTGAACAAGCATCTGAATGATTTTTGCATCTTCAGGAGATACTATTTGTACAGTTCCATCTTCTGCAAAGGCCAGATTGCCCCATACAGAAATGAGCCCCAATAAAAGGAGCATGAAAAATCTGTTTTTCATAATGCTTTCCCGATAAAACAAGAGAAGAGAATAGGTTAGCCTGTTAGGGGGAACCTGTATATGTACAGAATATCTTAAGCTATTGTTAAGAGCGGCTCAGATGTCTGGACAGTGTCACCAATTTCGACATGAATGGCTACAACTTTACCTGCACATGGAGATCTGACTTCTGATTCCATTTTCATGGCTTCCATAACAACCAGAGGTTGATCTTTTGTTACTTTAGAGCCAACATCGGTTAATATTTTCAGAACATTTCCTGGGGTAGGTGCTTCCAAATCTGTTCCAACAACGCTTTCTACAGGAGCTGGAGCGACAGGAGCAACGTCTTGGATGGCACCAGTTTCTGCAACGTTTACTTTATATGCTCTGTTGTCAACGGTTATAGTGTAGTTTCGTGGGCCTGTTGGGGCAGCAATAGCAGGCTTTGCAGTGGCTTTTGTTTCAGGCTTTTCGTCGCTAAGTTTACGAACATTGACTATGGCATTACCTTGAAGAAAATCAAGGCCTTTGGATTCGCAACTGGCGATGATAAAAATATTCTCATCCGTAACTGGAAGGTTGTTCTCTTTCAGAATCTTTGTTGCTTTTGGAATGCCAGGTTCAAGAATATCCAGCGGATCACCCGTGAAAACTGGTTTGTCAAGTTGCTCTGAAGCAAGTTTTACAATTTCAGGGTCAGCTGGAACTGGTGTGCGGCCAAAATATCCAAGAACCATGTTGCCGTAACTTGGATTGATTTTTTTCCATTTACCCTGAGTAACATTTAGATATGCCTGTTGGAAGTAAAACTGGGAAACAGGAGTAACTGAGGTTCCGAAACCACCCCTTGCTACAACTTCAGACATTGCTTTAATAACATCTGGATACAGATGGAGAGTTCCCGTGTCACGCATCATCATAGTGTTGGCAGTGAGTGCTCCACCAGGCATTGGTGATAATGTAACGTTTGCTGACACCATTTTGGCTTCAGGTGGGAAGAAGTAGTCTTTCATTGCTTCTTCAAATGCTTCAACTGCAACCAGTATCTTTTTGTAATCAATATCAAGGGTGTACTCTGTACCTTTCAGTGCATGGATCATGGACAGAATATCAGGCTGGCAAGTACCACCACTGACGGGACTTTTTGCAAGGTCAACACCATCAGCTCCACCTTGGATGGCAGCCATGTTTTGGGAAATACCCAAACCGGCAGTGTCGTGAGTGTGGAACCAGAGAATAGTGTCGTCTGATACGATTTTTCTGGCAGCCTTTAGTGTCTCGTATACTTTTGTGGGGTTTGAAGTACCGGAAGCATCCTTAAAACAGATAGAGTGAAACGGAATGTCGGCTGCAATAATCTGTTTGAGGCGATCCATGTAAAATTCTGGGTCATGGGCACCGGAACATCCAGGTGGCAACTCCATCATGGAGATAACGATTTGATGGTTCAATCCGTGATGAGCAATACGTTCACCGGAATATTCAAGATTGCGAACATCATTTAGGGCATCAAAGTTTCTGATGGTGGTCATGCCATGTTTTTTGAACATTTTTGCATGAAGATCAATGATGTCTCGTGGACATTGGCTAAGAGCCACAACATTGATACCACGAGCTAATGTTTGCAAAGCAACATCCGGGCCTACTTCGGCACGGAAACGGTCCATCATGTCAAATGCAGATTCACCACAATAAAAAAAGAGGCTTTGGAATCTGGCACCACCGCCTGCTTCAATATTGGTAATGCCAGCATCGACAGTTGCCTGTACGGCAGGAAGAAAATCATCTGTTAATACCCTAGCGCCAAACACTGACTGAAAACCATCCCGGAAGGATGTGTCCATAAATTTAATCGTTTTCTTGCCCACGGTTTTGTCCTCGCTTAGATTTTGTATGTTGATTGGCCTATTAGCCTTATAAAATGTGTTGACTGCGCCTGATTATTGTCTTGTTTGTTCGACAGCTCAGGTTTTGGCAAATCGTTCCGCTTCAAATGCAGCTACGGCAGCAGCAATTACAGCAATATCACTGTTTGTTGTAAAAGATTCTCGTTCCAGTCTTTTTTGAGCCATACGTTCACGCTCAGATTTGATGGCAGCTAACTCGGTAGCTGTGGCCTTACGAGTCAATCGGGAGACCAGTTGAATTAACATGATCATAAACAGCAGGAACAGCAAGACGGTTGTCATGCCGACGAACATTAGTTTTAATCCTTCAATAATCATTACAGGTGCGCCTCGTAAATAGTAATTGATAGAAAATTGATGGATTCGTAAAAACTCTTCATCTTCTTCGTTACTGCAAATTTCTTATC
>JAOZTO010000299.1 GCA_029942265.1 Desulfocapsa sp. | reverse complement strand
TTGGCGCCGGATATAAGTATCAGGCAATCGTAGAAGAAGCAAAAGCTGTGAAGTAGTCTAACATTGACAAGTTCGTTAAAAGCCTGAGATTAGGATGGATTTGTAAAAAACTTCATATTCGAGGCACGGAAATTTCTTATTATTTCGGCGTACTAGAGTACGTTGAAATGATAAGAAATTTGCAGTAACGAAGAAGATGAAGAGTTTTTACGAATCCATCAACATTAAGCAGAGAGAACAACCTTGAAAATAGGCATCATTGGTCCCGGAGCACTTGGTTGCCTCTTTGCTTCCAAACTTTTTCTCTCCTCAGATACTCGAAACGAGATCCTGCTTATTGACCACAATCCTGATCGGGCAACCATGTTGAACGATCAGGGGATTTGCTACACACTAGACTCCGTCCAACAACGCATCCCTATTCCCATAAGTAGTAACCCGTCAGAAACAGGTAGCCTTGATATTCTTTTTTGCTGTGTTAAATCACACGATCTGGCACAAAGTCTCTCTTTCGCCGCCCCACTGCTTTCGCCATCCACGCTGCTTGTATTCCTGCAAAATGGTATCAGTCATCTCATATATGATCTGCAAAAGAGTATTTCAGCCATTCCTGTTTTTGCCACAAGTTCAGAAGGTGCTACCCTTGTTGCGCCAGGCCACATTAATCATGCAGGAACCGGTACAACCCACTTCGGCTTCCTTTCTCCCCAACTGCCACCTGCAAATAAGCGTCTTGCAGAATTAACCGACACACTCAACAGAGCGGGAATTAACAGCAGTGTGTCAGAAGATATTCGTACCAGAATATGGGCAAAACTTTTTATTAATGTCGGGATAAACGCACTCACAGCAATATATAATCGAACAAACGGTCAACTTCTCACATCATGTGCTGTCCGTAGTAAAATAAAATTACTGGTAAAGGAAGCAGAGCAAATCGCAATTGCTTCTGGTATATCAATAAAGGAAGATCCTGTAAAAGCAACGTTCAATGTCTGCAAACGTACAGCTAAAAATGTATCATCCATGCTCCAGGATGTCCGCAATTGCCGCCCCACAGAAATCCATGCTATTAATGAAGCGATATGCACACTTGGACGTAAATTCGGTATTCCAACTCCTGCGAATGACGATGTAAGTTCTCAAGTAAGAAGCATTGAACAAGAATATTCGCTACAGAAGCATAACAAGAAATAAAAGTGCTAAAACAGTCAAAAAGCCGAACGGGACAATAAGATCTGTAGTTTTCAAATCGACATTCAATGAAGCACGACAAAGCCCTCTATACGTAGCATAAAGGGATGCCAAAAATCCGCCAAACACAATAATAATCTTTAAAACATCTGTTGAGTCCTGGCTTATCAGGCGAATGTCCTCATACGAATAGTGATACCCAAGTAATTCCTGAATATTTGGTACTATGCGACCAGCCCCGCTCATAAACACGTCCAGATGAGCCGCAAGATATCCGCCAAGTATCAGCGGAATAAACCCATAGCCCAAGAGTGATAGTAAGAATTTTTTATCCATTGTTGTGACCAGACATTGAATCCTAACCAGCAGATAATACCCGGCTTGAAACAGGACAATTAATAGAAAGAAAAGGAGTGTTGCTGTAACATACCCTGGTATAAGCAATCCTTTGACAGACAATACCGAGGCTAATCTTTCACTCAAATGTGAAAATTCTGATTCAAGAATAAATGGAAAAATGATGGCGCCCAGCGATACAATAAGAAAGCTATCTGCCAACCGTGGAGTCCCTAGTGACCACAATTCCTCGGGTGCCAGCCTGATATTTAATTGAATTGAGCTGTTATTACAGCTCTTTATGCATCTTGCGCACATAATACAATCTCTGTTATTATCAACAAGATAGGGATGTCTGAACATCGGGCAACCAGGAGAGTCTGCATCACCTGCAAAACAAAAATGATCATTGCAACGATTTAAACACACGTGACGATTTGAGCGTAACTCCACCACAGCAGGCATTGAAAAAATTGCATTAACGGCTCCCAGGGGACAGAGATAACGGCACCAGGCTCTGCGTGAATACAGACCACTAAACAGAAGTGACCCCACTGTTATAACGAGAATTACACAACCTGTAAGATATGGATTTTCATAGGCGTTCCAGACTATTTCCACCCAGAAAACAACAATACAAAGTGCGGCCATAATCCAGCCGGAATTCTTTTTTATAAATGCGGGAGTTTTCTTCTCAGGCTTGAGTATATTTTGAAGTATAATTCCCGGAACAGCCAACGCACAAACACTGCACCAGATTCTAGCAAGAAAAAAGAAGGAGAAAAACATAAGCGGCCAGCCAATATACCACCCCATTGTCAACCCTATATTTGACTCTGGATCTTGCGAACCAAAAAACAAATTTACCAAGGTAACCACAAGAAAGACGCCAACTACAGCTTGAGGTACACGGGGGAATATCTGACTAGTGAGAACTTTTCTAACCCAAGGTATTCGCAGGACATTAAATTCCCACTTACCTTCTGATTTTGGTAACCCAAGAAGAATCTGTTCCGGGCGTATTTCATCGCTCTGAGCAAGCATTACAGCACGACGCAAAACGCCTGACAATTCCTTCAGGTTGCCAGGCCAATCATAATTCATCAAGACGCCCAGTGTTTCAGGAGAAACACTGTGTATTTTTTTCCCATATTCCTTATTGTACTGATTCAGGTAATAGGATGTAAGTCGTGGAATATCTTTCTTGTGTTTACGAAGTGGGGACAGACAGAATGTTTGTGCGGCAAATAAATCGAGCAACTCTTGTTGAAATTTTTCTGTTTCTTTTAAACACTGCAGATCGTGGGTTGAGATAAACACAACCCGTGACTGGAATGCTAATTGCTGCGTACTATCTACATGCGTATATACCTGACTTGTTAGAACTTGAAGAAGGTGTTTTTGCAGATCTTCACACATCAGATCCACATGAGTAAAAACGAGGGTTCCTCCCGAGGTTTTTTCAAAAATACCTGCCTGGTGTATTCTGGAAAACGGGTGCGACCCCTGACCTGCACCAAACAGTTCTCGCTCAAGTTGACTAGACTCAACCTTCCTTAAATCAACTTCAAGGTATGGTTCGTTTTTTCGATCTGATTGAAGATGAATCTGTTTGGCAATACTTGACTTACAAGAACCCTGTTCAGCCACAAGCATATACGGTTCACTGTTCCCCGAATATTTATCGATTATCTCCTGAGTTTTTCTGGCTGTCCTTGATTGTCTTATATCTTTGTTCTTCTTTTCTATTACCCTTGGCAGACGATACATCGAATCAGATTTATTTTCGAAAAGAATGGCATTATCTTCTACATTTCCATTTTCTTCACTCTTACGTGATCCTGCAGTGTTTGCCTGCTCCTGAAAAGATACTCGTAATCGATCCGCAAGTATCGCACCCAAACGATGATGTATCTGGTTGTTGGAAATAATTGCTGTACGAAAAAATCGTTTATCAAAACAGATAACAACAAGATCACCATGTGCCCGTACTGCCAATGAACGGGGTTCTGAACGTAGCAATCCTGTCTCACCAAAATGGCCGCCGGCACCAATACGCCCTACCACACTACTTGTTTTATCTGTTCCCAAAACAACAAGATCAGCCTCTCCCACAGCAACAACATAGAATACATCGCTGGGATCGCCTTGCCGGTAAACGTATTCCCCCTCGGATAGAACCTCTACCCGAGCACTTTCAGAATACATATCAAGATCAGAATCACTGCTATTCTTAAAAAGAATGGCCTGCTTGAGGTGGTTTGCTATTAGTTTTCGTCTCATATGA
>JAOZTO010000298.1 GCA_029942265.1 Desulfocapsa sp. | reverse complement strand
AAACGTTACGTACTGTTTTTTTGAGCCTCCGAGTAATCGGGGGCTTTTTTTTTGTGTTTTTCTACGGTATAGTAAACAAAACCAGAAACCAGTGGATCGTCCATTGAAAATGGTTTTGGAGTGTATTTACTAGCAGAGGTTTTGAATTGTCAAAAAAACGGATACTTATACTCTCTTACTCCCACAGCAATCAAACGCGAAATCTTCTTAAACAACTGGTTGCAGGACTGGAAAAAAGTGATATTGATATTTTTTGGGAAAGGCTAGCTCCAGAACAGGAGCTACGATTTCCCATTGGAACTATTCCATTAACTCTTTTGATGATGACACAAACATTTTTAAAGAAAAGATATCCGGTAAAACAGCTTAATAGTAAGGTCTTTGATAAGTGGGATCTTGTCATTGTTGCAGGGCCTACCTGGTCTTACAGCCCATCTGGGGTAATACTTTCCATGTTAGATCGTGATGGCGAAGCACTTATTGCAGGTCAGGATGTGCTGCCATTTATATCGTGTCGTGGTTACTGGCGCGTCCATTTTTGGAGGCTTCGTACATTGTTGAAAAAAATTGGTGCCAGAAATGTGTGTGATCCCATCGTGTTTAAACATCCGACTCCTGAGCCATGGAATACTATTGGTGTATTCCTAAAACTTGCAGGACAGATGCCAGAACGAGGCAAAGGGTGGTTTCGGAAATATTATCCCAAATATGGACATAGTAGGGAGCAAATGGAGACAGCAGTTGAAGTCGGGCAAAAATTAGGAGAGTATATCATCGATGGGCTACAGGCAGAAGAGATCCATTTTACAACTCCTGTATAAAAATACCAGCCCTAAAAAATCATGACTATATACCTATATCGTCACACTGGAAATGCCACATTGAGGTAGAGGTCGTACAACAGGGAAATTTTTTCTTGGAAGAAAAGGTAGGCAAGGGCGGCGAGTGAAAGAAACGGTCCGAAGGCTATACGAGTTTGTCCACCCTTTTTTTGCTTTATCATGGCGAGTAAGCCAACAATGCTACCACTTACCGAGCTTGCCAAAATAACAAAAGGGAGTGATTGCCAGCCTAAGAATGCACCAATCATGGCCAGTAGTTTGATGTCCCCACCTCCCATACCGTCAGCTTTGCGCCATAGAAAATAAAGCAAAGCGATTACATAAAGAACTCCACCACCGGCCAGTACACCGATGAGAGAATCTTTCCAATGGAGTTCAGGACAGACTGTTGAAAACAGAAGGCCTATAATGATTCCAGGAAGTGATATAGTATCAGGAATTATCTGATGGTGAATGTCTATCCAAATGATAACAAGTAATGCTGCGCAAAACAGAAAATAACCACCTGTTGTGATACTAAGGCCAAATCGTTGTACCAGTGCTAATGACAGTAGAGCCATACACAGTTCAACAACTGGATATTGCATGGATATTTTTTCATTGCAATGCTTGCATTTTCCTCGCAACACCAGAAAACTTAGTATTGGAATATTTTCATACCAGTGGAGACCAGTCATGCAGCTGGTGCAGTGAGAAGCTGGAAATGCAATTGATTCACCTTCACTTGGAAGACGAAGGATGACTACATTGAGAAAACTACCAACAATGGCTCCGAAACAGAAGGCAGCAATAAAAATAAAGGGTGTGATATCCATTATGTGGGGTGTCTTGGTTGATTTGCGTTGTAGCAACGAAGCAGATGGGGAGTTTTTACGACGCCATCATAAATTATTTACCATACATAAATACTAATCGTAACCATGACTCAATTCCAGCAAAAAACACAGATCACTCGTATTGAACGACTTGCCAAGGATATCGTTCGCATAACTTTGGAGTCGCCAGAGATAACTTCAAGGGCACAACCGGGCCAGTTTGTTATGATTCGGACAGGAAATGGGCATGATCCACTTCTACGCCGACCTTTTTCAATCTCACAGACCAGTAATGGTAAATACTTCCAGATTTTGTTTAAAGTAGTTGGTCGTGGAACTGAAATTCTTTCTCACTGCTGTGAAGGAGAGTATCTCTCTGTACTTGGGCCATTGGGACGTGGATTCCATGTTGACTGCTCAGCCCCTAATATTTTACTTGGTGGCGGTATGGGCATTGCACCACTTCTTTTTCTTGGAAAATATATGTCTCGTAAATGTATTTCCAATCCACCGAAGGTAGTTATTGGTGCTAGAACTGTATCGGAGCTTTCTCCATTGCTACATGATTTTAAAGAACTTGGTCTTCCTGTTTATCCAGCAACTGATGATGGATCGCTTGGATATCACGGTTTTGTTATTGATGTGTTACAGGAAATGAATTTAGCTGCCGATACCAGAATCAGCGTCTGCGGGCCTTATCCCATGATGTTTGCTGTGCATCAATTCTGCCGCGCAAAGGAACTTGCGTGCCAGGTATCCATGGAAACAACTATGGCCTGTGGAATGGGAGCATGTCTTGGTTGCATTGTTCCGGTTGAAAAGGGAGGCTATGCACATGCGTGTTCAGATGGACCTGTTTTTGATGCGGAGGAGTTGTTGTGGGAAGTGAAATGAAAGAAGTTGACCTGAGTGTTTCTCTGGGAAGTCTCAAATTAAAAAACCCAGTGATGACTGCGTCCGGTACGTTTGGTTACGCACGGGAGTTTGCACCATACGTGAATCTACAGCGGCTCGGTGCAGTTGTAGTAAAAGGTATATCGCTTGAACCACGCATAGGAAACCCATCACCACGGATCGTTGAGACATCCTGCGGAATGCTGAATGCAATCGGGCTTGAAAATGTAGGAGTAAAACGATTTATTGCAGAAAAGATGGACTCTTTACGAGCAAGCAATGTTCCTGTTATTGTGAATATTCTTGGTGATACGCTGGATGAATATCGGGAGATTGCGGCACAATTAGCGGATGTGGAGGGGATTGCTGCAATTGAAGTGAATATTTCATGTCCGAATGTAAAAAAAGGTGGAGTAGCGTTTGGAACAGTACCTGAAATGGCAGAGGCGGTAACCGCAGCTGTGAAAAAACAGTCAAGAGTACCTGTAATTGTAAAACTTTCTCCCAATGTTACAGATATTACTGTTATTGCAAGGGCAGTGGAAGCCGGGGGAGCTGACTCAGTTTCTCTTATTAACACATTAATCGGTATGTCCATTGATTCAAAAAGCAGACGGCCTGGGCTTGCAAATATTATAGGAGGGCTGTCAGGTCCTGCGATTAAACCCGTAGCATTACGCATGGTATATCAGACTGCACAAGCAGTATCTATTCCGGTTATCGGGATTGGCGGCATTGAAACGGTGGAAGATATTCTGGAATTTATGCTTGCCGGTGCAACCGCCGTGCAAATAGGAACTGCCAATTTTATAAATCCCCGCGTTAGTGAAGATGCGGTGGAGGGTTTGGCTCAGTACGTTAAGGAACAGAAAATGGGTTCAATTCGAGAGCTGATTGGAGCTCTTGTAACCGCCTGATTATGACAACGCCACCCGACAACAGACCATCACAATTTCATTTGTGGACTCGAATACAATCCTGGGGGCGTCTTTTATTCAGGCGGGATACATCGTGGAAAGTCAAGGCCATACTTGGTGTTGCGATCTTGTATCTTCTTTCTCCTTTTGATCTTGTTCCTGATTGGATTATGGGTCTTGGTTTTCTTGACGATCTGACAATTGTCTCTTTTCTTGTTGCCTGGGCCATTAGAATAGCTGAAAAAAAGTAAGCGCTCCATGAACACTACCCTGCACAATCTCGAAGCACCCGATATACTAACATGTATTATCGTGCACTTCGAGATCGCACATGGCGGCGTCCCTGAAACACTT
>JAOZTO010000297.1 GCA_029942265.1 Desulfocapsa sp. | reverse complement strand
AATAAAGAACAAGGTTTAAAGGTTCTTTATGTGAATACTGAAGGAGAATCACCTGCCACTGTGAAGCAGTTTGTTCAGGATCTTTCCATAGTTTTTCCGGTTGTTATGGATGGTGGTAGGAATATTAGTGTGTTGTATGATGTGAAGATAGTGCCCCAGACGATTATTATTGATCCTCAGGGAAAAATCGTTACAGCAATTTTGGGCGGTGTTGGTGAGGCGGAGTTAAAAGAATTGTTGGAACCATATCTTACTAAATAAAAAAAATACGCAGCCGAAAGTTATCCAAAATTTTAAACAAAAACAAAATGAAAAAATACAGCGCAATACTTTTATATCTTGTCTTGATCCTGGTATTTCCCATAGAATCAGAAGGAAAAAACAATGATGTTGCGGCAGATACCCGTTGCCCTGTTTGTGGAATGTTTGTTGCCAAATATCCTCAGTGGCAAGCATCAGTGACAGACTCCAATGAAAAGGTTTATTATTTTGATGGTGTGAAAGATCTTATGGCCTACTATTTTTCTCCTAGTGAATTCGGAGCAGGAGCAGGCGATGTTATCAAAGATATAGCAGTCAAAGACTATTACACGCAGAAATGGTTTGACGGAAAGACAGCATGGTTTGTAGTTGGGAGTGATGTGCTTGGTCCCATGGGACATGAATTGGTCCCATTTTCCTCGCAAGCTGCTGCAGAGAATTTTTTTAAAGATCATCACGGAAAAGAAATTCTACAGTTTACTGCTATCGATGCCAAACGCATTCACTCCATGCGCCAGGGACACAAAATGAAGATGATGAAGAAATAACACATGCGTCCATCTTGGCTGTTGATCTCATTTTTTTCACTGTTTATAGTGATCGATATTGTGTTTTTGTGTGTTCACAATGGACGCAGAGCAGAGTTTGATGCAACTGTTCCTTCCCTCAACAGCCTTGTTGCGCAAATGGGATTGAGTGATCTAGCACTCAGTACCGAAGCACGCTACACAAGACACCCAGCGTTAACCGACCCCGTTGCACCTTTTATGGATCATATAGGTGCCATTGAGCATTTTCCCAGTGGATCTTTTATGGCTCCTAGCAGTGTTCGCAAGGTGGGTATGCCCAATGAATAATTCAGTTCAGAAGCAACTCAATATTCTTGATTATGGTCTCCAGTCTCTTTGGCGAAAAAAGTTTAAAAACCTGTGTGTGTTCTTTATCTTTACTCTGGTGATTTTTCTTCTTGCATCGTTTCAATGCATGAACACGTCCTTGACCCGAACAGCCGAAAAACTTCTGCTAACAGTACCAGATATTACAATACAACAGCTTTCTGCCGGGAGGCAGACAGCAATGTCTGTTGAAACCATAAAGAAACTTGGTACGATTTTTGGAATCACTGAGATTAACCCCCGAATATGGGGCTACTATTTTGACGAAACAAATGGTGCTAATTATACAGTGCTCGGCACGGATGATCATTCGTTTGCTCCGTTACAGCTTGACTTGCTGGAGTCAGGCCAGTATCTGAAACCGGAAGAGGGTGGACAGGTTGTGTTGGGGCAGGCAGTTGTAGATAATCTGGCACTCTCCGGCAGGAGGTATTTTTCTTTTTTTCGACCGGATTTGACACTCATGTCTTTTCAACAGGTGGGGGTATTTGCTGAAAAGACAAATCTACTTACTGCTGATCTTATTCTCATGTCCCTTGAGGATGCCGGAGATCTGTTTGCTATGCAAAAGGGTTATGTTACAGATCTTCTTGTAACTGTTGGAAACTCCAATGAAATTCAGACTATTGCGGCAAAGATTGCGGAAAAAATTCCAGGCAGCAGGGTGTTGACTTCTGCCCAGATACAGAAAACGTATCAGGCAATATTTGGCTTTCGGTCAGGGTTTGGTGCCGCATGTTTACTGGCATCTCTGGCTGCTTTTGTGATTCTGGCTTTTGATAAAGGGCTGGGATTTTCTAAAGAAGACCAAAGGGAAGTGGGAATTCTTAAGATACTTGGCTGGCAGACTGGAGATATTATGCGGCTGCGATTTTATGAGTCTCTTGTCACTTCTTTATGTGCCTTTGTTTTCGGGATGACTCTTGCCTGGATGCATATACTGTTCTTTGACGGAGGGTTGTTTCGACCTGTTTTTCTTGGATGGTCGGTATTGCGGCCAAGCTTTGATATTGTACCATTTATTCAGCTGCAGGATATTTTACTGGTTTTTGCCTTTTCGGTTTTGCCTTACCTTACTGCGACAATTATACCAGCCTGGCGAGCCAGTATGGTTCGTGCTGACACTGTGATCTGATATACTATGAAAACTGATATCCAACCGGTAATAGAGCTTTCAGAGGTGCATAAATTCTACAATCAGGGACAGTTGCGGGAAGTGCATGCGTTGAAAGATATTACTCTCAGGGTTGAGCAGGGTGAGATGATTTGTCTTCGCGGCCCATCAGGTAGTGGAAAATCAACGCTGCTCAGTATTATGGGCTGTGTGTTTGGGCCAACAAGCGGTTTTGCAGCAGTTGGAGGAAAACAGTTGTCACGTATGCCCGATCAGTATCTCACCTGTTATCGCCGGAAAACCATCGGATTTATTTTTCAGCATTTCAATATTCTGCCTGAACTGACTGTGGAAAACAATATTGTGCTCCCTCTTTTGCCGTTGGGTATTTCCCCCCATGATCAAAAAAAACGTGCTGCCCTTTTGATGGAACGTTTTGGTATTATGCATCGTCGTGATTTTCAGGCTTCTCAAATATCTGGTGGAGAACTGCAACGAACAGCCATTGCCAGAGCGCTTATTCTTGATCCGCCAATTATTCTGGCGGATGAACCCACAGCGCATCTTGATTCCACACGCAGCCTGGAACTTATGGAGAGTCTTACCACTCTTCGTCAAGATGGGAAAACTATCAGCCTTACTTCCCATGATCCCCTCGTCACAGAGCATAAAAACGTTGATCGGGTTGTTGATATGGAAGATGGATGTATTGTTGAAAGTGAGAGTGTATGCTCCTGAATTCCTGGTCTATAGGCCTTCTGATAACAAGTCTTGCCAGCCTTTTTGTAATCTTTGCATCACTATATATAGCTATTCGTCTTCTTCGATTCTGGGCACCTGGAAAAGACAGTCCGATGCAGATTCGTTTGGAAAGTGAAATCTGGTTGTCATCTGCCCTCATAGAATATGCTGTTTTCTTTCAGTTATTTTCACTGATATTACTGGTGCTTGCAGCAGACTCTTTTGCACATCTTCTTCCAGGGGCTATGTGTGCCACAGGTTCTTTTCTTGCAAATGAATATGGAATACCTGCACTCTGTTTTAAGCTGGTAACGGTGTTTTTACTAGCGTTCTGGTTGTTGATTCATCGACTCGATGTGTGTTCTCCCTATTATCCTTTGGTCCGGTTTAAATATATATATCTACTTATAATCAGCCCTTGGATACTTGCGGATACGATTGTGCAGACTCTTTATCTCTCCGCCTTAAAACCGGATATAATAACTTCCTGCTGTGGTGTGATTTTCAATAAACCGACAGCATCCCTTCTGGGATTGTCCAGTAGTATGGCATCCGGGCTATCAGTTGTGTTTTTTTTCTGTTTTTGTGGTCTGCTTGCGCTTTTAACTCTCCTTAGCCGCAGGAGAAGAGTCTATGCCTTTTTACTGGCCGCAGGTTTTCTTCTTGCGTATCCGGCAGGCTTGTGGATAATTACCAGCTTTGTTTCTCCATACGTATATGCGATGCCTCATCACCGCTGTCCTTTCTGTCTGCTTCATGCAGAATATTTTTTTATTGGTTATCCGCTCTTTTTCAGTCTTGGTCTTGCTGTG
>JAOZTO010000296.1 GCA_029942265.1 Desulfocapsa sp. | reverse complement strand
TCCGGCTTGTGAACTATATTTGTTCATATGTGAACAAGCCGGATCGAACGAACCTAGGGGCTAGCCGAATATTTACGTGATTTGCCCTAAAATCCAGCGAACAGCTTCAAAAAGATCATCTGCCTTGTAGTCTGGTTGGATTGTTTGAAAAGGACCGATATATTGTTCATCTCCCCTACCGTATCCAGTTCTTACAAGGATAGATTTTGCTCCACAATTGGCAGCTGTTTTGATATCTGACCACCTGTCTCCAACCACAAAAGATTGCCTTGGATCAAGGTTCATATCCTCTGCAGCCTGAAGCACAAGTCCAGGTTTTGGCTTACGACAGTTGCAGGCGACTCTGAATTGCTCTTCCTTGGCTTCGGGATGATGTGGGCAATAATAGATTCCGTCAACATGTGCCCCTTTTTCAGCAAGCTGTCTGGTCATTTTTTCATGTACTTCATCAAGAAGTGTTTCTGGAAAATATCCTCGTGCCAGACCAGATTGATTACTTACCACTACTACAGGGATATTTGCATCATTTAATTCTTTAATTGCCTTTGCAACTTGTGGGAGGAGTTGGAACCTGCACAAATGATTAATATAGCCCATTTGTTCGTTAATGGTGCCATCACGATCCAGAAAAACGGCTGGTTTTGTGTGTGTTGTGTTATTGGGCATCAGTGTCAAAATTCCTATGGAGTATTTGTTTTAGTTTCTTAAATACATCTTTAGCACTAATGGATTCAAGGCATTCCAAATGTCCTTTCGGGCAATGGGTTTGCAAACATGGACTGCATTCCATTTCACGTCTGATAATAATAGCTTGTTTGGAAAAAGGGCTTGTTGCTATATGATCGGTTGAACCAAAGATCGCAAGAACAGGTGTATTGAGTCCAGCTGCAACATGCATAAGGCCTGAATCATTTGTTACAAAAGCATCACAGCAGTTAATTAATGCCATTGCTTGTTTAAGATCAGTCTTACCAGTCATATCATAAACACAAAGTGGTGTATGAATGGAGAACTCCTGAATAGCTTGAGCAGTCTCCGTATCATCACCTGTTCCAAATATCATAATAACACAACCATGTTCCCGATATGCATGGGCGATAATAGCTGCGAGCTGTGCGAATTTTTCAACTGGCCAGCGTTTTGCAGGGCCAAATGCAGCACCAGGACTAAAGCCAATTACTGGAACGAAGGTAGTGTTTTGTTGAGGCTGTGGGGATTGGCTGGATCCTTTTGAATCTTCCTGTGCAACGTCAGGACAAGCAGCTAAACGTTTAGCATTAAGAGATTCTATACATTCATTTGCCCACAGATTCATTTCATTAGAGATGGGTACTCGAAGATCATCAGCTCCTGGAGTAAGCCCTAATTCACCCAGCATATTTTGATAGTAATGAACTTGGTGTTTTTTTCTGATTTCATTACTTATGTTCACTCCATGGCTAAGTAATACTCCCCTACCGTCACGTTTATATCCGGCTCGAATGGGTATTGCGGCCATTTTTGCAATAATGGCCGCTTCAAAAGCATTTTGCAAAAGAAATGCAGCATCAAAATGCTGTGATTTAAGATCCTTCGCAAGCAATAGAGGACCTCTGACTTTACCTCTATAAAGATCTTTTTTATCGTAAAGCATTATAACATCAATATCCGAACTCATACTGAAGATATCAGCAACCCAAGGTACTGCCAATAGAGTGATTTCAGATTCGGGGAAGTTTTTTCGAATAGTGTGCACAGCAGGAGTGGTCATCACTGCATCACCAATCCAGTTTGTAGATCGTATCAGGATTTTCTTTGGATTTAGTTCTTGTATGGACAGTTTTTGAAACATTTTAATAATCCTGCTAGGAGCTTGTCCGAGAATAGGCACTTCGTTCAAAATCGAAGAATTTTCTAAAAATAAGCACAGGCATATGTGTGATATTCCGAGCATTATTTTTTGATAATTCTGAAGAGTTTGGGCGAAAGGGCATTCTCGGACAGCCTCCTAGATGCTGTTACTCTGCAACAAGTTCAGCTAACTGTTGTTGTGCAAATTCGATTGTTGGATCAAGTGATAGTGCAAGGGTGAAATACTGAACTGCCTTGTCATTATTTTCAAGTTTTCGGTGATTTACCCCGAGATTGGCATAATCCATTCCAGATGCGGGGTTAAGAGCTACAGCACGTTCAAAGCATGGAATAGCCTTAGCATATTCTTTCTTTTTAAAATAACATACGCCCATCATATTATAAATATCTGGTCGTTCTTCATCAATACCTAGACCTTTTTGCAATGCGTCCAACGCTTCATCATATTGTTCGAGATCTTTGTTACTATTTCCCATATACGAATAAATATAGGGAAGATCTTCTTCTTCAGGATTCAGTTGTAGAGCTTTTTCAAATTGAACAAGTGCCTGAGCAGGATTGCCAAGATCATACAAGTTTCGACCACGAAAAAATGAGAGATAGTATGCATCCGGGATGCGTTCTTCTAATCTGGCAAGTTTTTGCTCAAGAAGTTCAGGGTTATCTTCACGCTCAACAAGAAGCTTTGAGGCAAACAGTCCAACATCTTGTATCATTGATCGTTCACGAAAATGTGCCCCTGGGATAATTGTATAGATAGCAGGTATTTTAAGTTCAGGATGACTCACATCAAGCATAAAAGTATCCATTCCTCTTTCAGCAAGAGCACTAATACAATTGTCAACTTCAACCCGAATATTGGGATCTCCAAGATTTGGAAGATCTTGTAATGACATTTCCAAACCACTGTCGGTTACATGCATTACCTCATCCATTGATTGTGGTTTGGGCAATCCTGATGCAACATAATTCGATGCACTGTTAAAATCACCTGCGAGTTGGGCAACTTCTGTAACAGCTCGTATCAGAGCCTTTTCAGCATCTGGTGTGGTTCCAGCGGTATAGACAATTTCGCTTCTTTCAGGAAACGTGCTACGATCAATGGCGAGTGCTGCAATTGTGCATATTCCAGTATCAAGGCTAAAATCGTTAAGATATAAATCGATCCCATTGTCTTTAAAAATTGTAAGGAGTTTTTTGGAAACAGAATTTTCTACACTCTCAGGATCAATACGAGGAGTTTTAATTTTTTTATGGGTAACAAGGGCACAGACATGTCGTTCAACAATTTCACAAATTCCCTGTAAAGCAGCTTCTTCATACGAATTTCCGGCAGATGGCCCATTAAACTCATTTATGGCAAAAAACCACGAAAATGGTATGAGAATTTCTTCGTTAGTATTAAGACGTGTCGCCCATGTCCATTGCATCGGAATACCCTGTAAAATATCCTCAACAAACTGTTCGTTATGTTTCGTATCATGTACGGATTGAAGGAGGTATTTAGCATCTAAAACAGGGTGTCCAAGGTTTCGCATTTCCTGGTAATCGCCAACAATAAAATTATTAGGATTATTTTTAAATGTGAAAAATGAAAATCGCTCACCGAGTTCCATACATGCAGATGCTTGTGCTTGTATGGCGGATGCGCCTTTTCCCATTTGCTTTTTGGTTCCGGTCATTGCTCTTGCATCTTCTCCACAGACTGAAAAATAGACTGGTATACCAAGACGTCCATTGTCAATACGTTTTACTTCTTTTAGAATATCAATTTTCAAGTGGGAAAGTTTTTCTTTAAAGCGGCTCACCGTTTCTTCAGGAGTGATGGCTTTATCCTGATCTTTCGTGTATGTCTTCATACAATCTTGCAAGCGAATTGTTTTTTTAATCATAATAAAAATGTGCCCTATTTGGGGGTTAGCTACAATGCGATTATTAATGAGCCTGTTGATTTAATGCCTTTTTGCCCGATCTCTTCGTTAAATGAAAAAT
>JAOZTO010000295.1 GCA_029942265.1 Desulfocapsa sp. | reverse complement strand
TTTTTGACAATTCTGAAGAGTTTGGGCGAAAGGGCATTCTCGGACAACCTCCTAGTAAAAGCATAAAAAATATGGAGTCTGCCAATGAATGACATTTCCCAAAAGAATAGTAATCCCATCTCAATTATAGGAGCAGGGCCTGGTGATATTGAACTTATCACTGTGAAAGGACGACGGTTATTGGATGAAGCAGATTGTATAGTATATGCCGGAAGCCTTGTTAATAAAAAAATACTGGATGGATGCAAAGCTGATATTTATGATTCCCAGGGATTGAACCTTGATGAAATAATTGATATTCTTGTTACAGCTTGGAACAAGGGAGCACGCATTGTTCGTTTACATACAGGTGATCCATCTATTTTTGGAGCCATTAAAGAACAGATGCAAAGATTGGATTCCCATAATGTTCCATATACCATAATTCCAGGGGTTAGTTCTGCCTTTGGAGCAGCGGCTTCACTGAATGCGGAATTAACTCTCCCAGAGGTTTCCCAGACTGTGATTATCACACGACAGGAAGGACGAACGCCAGTTCCAGATCTTGAAAAGTTACATCTTCTTGCGAGCCATCAGGCGACTATGATGATTTTTCTGTCTGTTTCCATGATAGCAGAGGTTGTAAAAGAGTTGAAACGAGGGGGATATCCAGGAAATACTCCAATTGCGGTAGTGGAAAAAGCTACATGGGATGATGAAACAATCCTTATAGGTATTTTAGACACTATTGCAGCGCAGGTGCAAGAAGCAAAAATTTTAAAAACAGCGCTGATCTGTGTCGGACGCGTTTTTGCCACAACAGAGCTTGAAGCCGTGTCCAAACTTTACGACAGGAGGTTTAGTCATGGCACACGAACGGCCTCAGAAAAATAAAGGATTACTTGCTGTTTTTACGGGAAACGGCAAAGGAAAAACCACGTCGTCTCTTGGTCTTGCTTTTAGGGCTCTTGGTCATGGGCAGCGTGTTTGTATTATCCAATTTATAAAAGGAAGCTGGAAATACGGTGAGCTGGAAGCAGCAAAACAATTTTCTTCACTTTTGGATTTTCATGTTATGGGAAGAGGGTTTACGTGGAAATCCGATGATCTTGAAAAAGATAAACAGGTAGCGCTCGATGCCTGGGAATTTGCCAGTAAGGTTATTCGGGAAAATAAATATGCTCTGGTTATACTTGATGAATTAACCTATCTTCCTTATTATAAAATGATAGATGAACAGGAAATTTTATCGACGATTACCTCTAGGCCATCGTCTCAGCATGTTGTTGTTACAGGGCGTTATGCATCTGCCGAACTTATTGAAGCAGCTGATCTTGTGACTGAGATGCTTGAAATTAAACATCCGTATAAAAGTGGTGTTTCGGCTCAAAAAGGGTTTGAGTTTTAATAAAACGTAACTATTCTGCGAGTACCCAAAGAATAGCATAATGCTGAACTGTAACTGTTCAGATGTGCCTCATATTCGTTCATTTGGACATTCGAAGCATACTATTGCTATGTAAGGAGAAACAATGGAATCATTTGATGTTCTGTTAGAAAGATCAACCAAGGTTCATGGACACATTTGCGCAGGTCAAGTCATAGGGGTACGGTTATCTATGATAGGACTGGAAGCAATAGGAGTCCAAGATCCAAGGGGACTTGACAGAAAAAAACTCTATGTACTGGTCGAAATTGATCGCTGTGCAACCGATGCTATTCAATCTGTAACAGGATGCAGTCTTGGAAAACGCTCTATGCGATGGATAGATTACGGTATCATGGCTGCTACATTCGTGAATCTTGATACCGGAAAAGCCGTAAGGATTGTAGCAAGAGAAGAATCGCGGGAGTTATCCAAAAAGTACTATCCAAATATTGATAATAAATATCAGCAACAGCTTGATGCCTATCGCATTATGCCGCAGGACGAGCTTTTTACAGTTGATGAAGTGAAAGTTGTTATCCCTGAAGAAGATTTACCTGGCAGACCATTAAAACGTGTGCAATGTGATGCATGTGGCGATTGGGTGCAAGATTGTCGTGATGTAGAACGGGACGGAAAGACTCTCTGCCGTGGATGTGCTGACGGTAAATATTACCAGCCTTTACAATAACAATATGATTATAACACTACTTGATTATGGTGCAGGCAATGTCCGCAGTGTCAGAAATGCAATTAAGAAACTAGGATATACTGTTCAAGATGTTCGGCGTCCTACTGATATTCTTACTGCTGAACGATTAATTTTCCCAGGTGTTGGGAGTTACGGCTCAGTCATGAACCGTTTACGCTCCGATGGATTTGTTGCCCCGCTGATTGAACGAATCAAAAGTGACAAGCCTGTTCTTGGAATATGTGTTGCATTGCAGGCTTTATTTGAAGGAAGTGAAGAATCCCCTGGCGTTGCAGGTTTAGGTGTATTGCAGGGACAGGTTAAGCGTTTTACAAATCCGGATCTGTCTGTACCGCAAATTGGATGGAACGGTATTAATATACACAAGCAATCGCACCTGTTTAAAGGCTATAAGAAAGAGAAACTGTATTTTGTGCATTCGTATCGTGCTACTCTGGAAACAACTGATCAGGAATGGTTGCTTACAACAAGCAACTATGGAGAAGAGTTTGTAAGCGGTGTTCAGAAAGGTAACGTTGCAGCATTTCAGTTTCACCCTGAAAAAAGCGGCGCAGCGGGTCTTACTATACTTGCTAATTATCTCTCTTCAGAAAAAAGTAAGCCCATCATTCTTTCTTCAGATAATCCATCAAATACCAAGCAGGAAACCAAAATTGCAAAACGTGTCATTGCCTGTTTGGATGTGCGAAGTAACGATAATGGTGATTTGGTTGTCACCAAAGGGGATCAGTACGATGTTCGTGATAAAGGTGAGGTGAGAAATCTTGGAAAACCTGTGGAACTTGCTAAACGCTATTACGAAGAAGGAGCCGATGAAATAACCTTTTTAAATATCACCGGGTTTAGAGATTTTCCCATGGAAGATCAGCCCATGCTTGAGGTTTTGCAGAAGACTTCCGAACAGGTATTTGTACCACTGACTATTGGTGGTGGAATTCGGGAGTTCACTGACTCCAACGGTGTCGCATACACTTCACTTGATGTTGCTTCTGAATATTTCAGATCTGGTGCAGATAAGATTTCCATTGGTTCGGATGCCTGTTGCACTGCTGAAAAATTTCTGAAAAGCAATGTTAAAACAGGGAAAAGTTCTATTGAGCAGATATCATCTGTTTATGGTGCTCAGGCAGTTGTGATCTCTATTGACCCAAGGCGTGTATATGTCAACACCCCAGATGAAACAGAACACAATGTTATTAAAACAGAGATTCTAGGCCCAAACGGGGAACAATACTGCTGGTATCAATGTACGGTGAAAGGTGGAAGAGAGGGGCGTGACCTTGATGCTGTACAGCTTGCAATGAGCTGTGAAGCTCTGGGCGCTGGAGAAATATTGCTGAATTGCATTGATAAGGATGGCACCAATAGTGGTTTTGATGTTGAATTAATTAATCATGTGAAAAGTGCTGTTTCCATTCCTGTGATTGCTTCTTCGGGTGCTGGGTCTGCGCAACATTTTGTTGATGTTTTTCGTGAAACCGATGCTGAAGCAGCACTAGCCGCTGGGATTTTTCATCGCAGGGAAGTTCCTATTTTCGAGGTAAAACAGGCTCTTATAGATGATGGAATTGAAATAAGGTAAGCTGTGAACGGTGATGGCGTTATAAGTTTCCTATTATTACGACGTTATTAAGTTACGCCGAAATAATAGAAAATTTGTAAATATTCGGGTTCGGTTCAAAAATAGGATCAACCACTGAACTGTAAATGTTTGGATAGTGCCCTAGGTTC
>JAOZTO010000294.1 GCA_029942265.1 Desulfocapsa sp. | reverse complement strand
AAAAGTATGGTAAAAAAGAAAAATCAATTAAGCGGCTCACACTTCACGCTGCGTCATTAACAGTGCAACATCCTTTTACACAGGTTGAAATGACTTTTGCTGCTAAAATTCCAGGGTATTTTTATTCTCTGGTTACAAATTCATAGAAATGAAATAAGACGCAAGGTAGCCACAATATTAATACTACAGATGCTACTGTATCTGAAAAACAAAATAAGGAGAAAAATTATGTCAGGATGTCCAAGTTGCGGTTCGGCAGATAAACATGGTTCACAAGGTGGCCCATTTTCTACAGGTAGGGATCTAGTCGAATTTGTGTTTAACGCCCATGATGGTACAGTAAGAGATAAAGCGATAGACGGTGGAGGATATGAGACTACTTGCCAAGGTTGTAATGCGCCTTTTACGCTCACCACCTTTGTAGGGAAATGCCCACAGTGCGGAGGTGTACACGCCATTGCTCCGGTTCACAGGAGTGCTGAACATATCCAATTTGCCGGAGAAGGAGTTGAATTTTAAGGAGTCACTTCTACTTTATCCTCGTCATCTCTGAATAGTGTCCAATCGGGCAGAAAAGTGTCTTCAAACCATGCTGAGAGGTTGAATCCTGGAGGATCACCTGCATCCAAGCGCTTGAGCAGTTTCTTTGCTTTGGGAGTGATTGAAGCATCCGGGTAGGTGCTTACCAGGTATTGCAATCTGGTTTGCGCCTCTTCGTATTTCTCGGTTCTAAGATAAAATTCAACCACAAAATATTCGTGATTGACCAAGAACTCATTGGCCGCCCGAATCCGAGCTTTTGCTTCGTTTGTGTAGGGGGAGTATGGAAAAGCCCGAAGAAGTTTTGAAAATTCTTTAATTGCATTTTCAGCACCGCCTGTATCACGATCAATTCTACCGATCTGTTGATAGTTGCACATGGCAATATGGTACATCACATAAGGAATCGCTTCATTGGTGGGGTAGCGTTCCTCAAACTCACGATAGAGCATAAGTGATTCTTGGTAGTTTTCCATGTAATAATTACTGTCAGCAGCCTTCAGTTGTGCAAACATGGCTTCAGGGCTGAAAGGATAATAGTCGAGAATTTCTTCAAAGGCTTTTCGTGCCTTATAATAATCTCCGTTGGAAAATTGATCCATTCCGTTTCCAGCTAATGTCTGTGCCGAGAGACGGACACTCTGTTCGTCTTCCTCACCATTTCCCCAAAATGACTTGAATGTAGCACATCCACCCAGTGAAATAATGAGTAGGCTGAGCAAAATACAGTGCAAGCAGGTGCGCAGAAGAGATGTCGATTTAGAAGATTGACTACACTGAAGTTTCATAATAATTAGCTCAGCTAAGGTTGTTGAGATAGTGTTCTGCGGCAAGTACAGCGGTGGCACCTTCTCCAGCGGCATTGATTACCTGCCGTACTTCTTTGCTGCGAATATCGCCTGCTGCCATGACGCCGGCCACTGTAGTTCGTGTTTCAATGTCAGTGGGGATAAACCCGCCAGCATCCGCTTTTAGAAGATCGAGTGGCAACATAGTATTATTAGGCACGACCCCAATAAGGACGAAAACGCCATCTACTTTAAGAACAGATTCTTTGCCGGATTTCTCAAGAAGATGAATTGCTTCAACGCCGTCTGTGCCATCAATTTTTGTAGCAGTAGAATCCCAAATAAATTCAAGTTTCGGGTTGGCGAACGCTTTTTCCTGAAGAATTTTAGTGGCGCGTAATTCATCACGACGATGAATAAGAGTAACTTTATCGGCAAATTTAGTTAGATGGGATGCTTCTTGCACGGCGGTATTGCCGCCCCCCACAACTGCGACATGCATATTGCGATAAAAAGGCGCATCGCAAGTAGCACAATAAGACACACCTTTTCCAGTGAGTTCTTTTTCACCTGGAATTCCCAAAGGCCGTGGACGAGCACCTGTGCAAATAATTAACGTGTCACATGTTTTTACTGAACCATCATCTAGCTCAAGTCGTTTTTGTTTCTGCGTTAAATCCATGGATGTAACATTGCCGAACATGGAATTTAAATCAAATCGTTTTGCCTGGGCGGCCATTTTTTCAGCAAGATCAAATCCAGAAATACCATCAGGAAAACCGGGGTAGTTATCAACCCAGTCTGTAAGAAGAATTTGCCCTCCTTCAGCCCCTTTCTCTATGAGAAGGTGATTCATCCGTGCTCGTGCTGCATACAGCCCAGCGGTTAATCCCGCTGGGCCTGCGCCTAAGATAATAAGTTCATAATGAGTGACAGCCATGGGACAAGCTCCTAGTGCTATTAAAGCCCTTTTTCTATAAGTTCTTTGATTTGGTCTTTTCCAACTGCGCCAGTTACCTGATCAATTTTTTCACCACTCTTAAAAAGAATCAAGGTGGGGATGGCACGAATTCCAAATTTTCCTGGGGTTGCAGGGTTGTCGTCCACATTCATTTTTACTATATTAGCCTTTCCTTCATACTCTTTTGCCAGAGCCTCAACAACAGGGCCAATTGCTTTGCATGGACCACACCATGGGGCCCAAAAATCTACGAGACAAGGGGTGTCTGAACTGATCACTGAATCAAAATCAGCATCACTTAAATCTTTAACAATATCACTAGCCATTGTATTTCTCCTATATATTTAATGTTTAAAGTCATCTTTGTGGTACGATGACTTAGGTTGTCTGTTTATTTTACAGCAGTGTTAATTCATTGCAATGTACCCTTTGCCGATTTTCATGACAAGAAAAATATGAACATATACAAAAGGTCTCTTTGCCATTTTTCATATAATGTGTATAAACTGAGAAAGATCAAGGTGTGGATGTTGTTTGACAGAATTTTAAAACTTGTGCTATATTCTTTTGATAATTTTAGATATCCTATAAAACATACGTAAATATTCGGGTTGGGTTCAAAAATAAGCTCAACCACTGAATTGTAAATGTTTGGATAGTGCCCCAGGTTCGTTTGATCCGGCTTGTGAACTATATTAGTTCATATGTGAATAAGCCGGATCGAACGAAAATGGGGTGCTAGCCGAATATTTACAAACATACAACATGGAGTTAATATGAATACAACTATTTCAGAAAAAATGTTTGAGATGGCCAAGAAGGTAATTCCTGGTGGAGTGAACAGTCCTGTCAGAGCTTGTCGATCCGTAGGAGGCAATCCGCTCTTTATCCAAAAAGCTAAAGGATCAAAAGTATATGATGTTGATGGAAATGAATATCTCGATTTTGTCTGTTCCTGGGGACCTATGATTCATGGCCACGCACCTGATGAAATAGTTGAAGCAGTGCAGGAAACAGCAGGAGATTCTACATCCTTTGGAGCCCCAACAACAAAAGAAATGGCTCTTGCTTCCATGGTGGTTGAGGCTATGCCGTCTCTTGAAAAAGTACGGTTTGTAAATTCAGGAACTGAAGCGACTATGAGTGCAGTACGTCTTGCAAGGGGCTATACGGGTAAAGATGTTATTGTAAAATTTGATGGCTGTTATCATGGCCATGCTGATTCTTTCCTTATCAAGGCCGGTTCAGGAATCATTACTCTTGGTATTCCAGGAAGTCCTGGTGTTCCTGAAGATATTGTGAAAAATACCATATCAATCCCCTACAATAATGAAGCAATTCTTGAACAAACTCTCAGGGAAAAGGCAGAAAAAATTGCCTGTGTAATTGTTGAACCGGTTGCCGGGAATATGGGATGTGTACCTCCATCAGCAACATTTCTTCAAAAACTCAGAGAACTTACCGAAGAACTTGGAATTGTTTTGATTTTTGATGAAGTTATAACCGGTTTTCGTTTGGCTTACGGTGGCGCACAGGAACATTTTAACATTACACCTGATC
>JAOZTO010000293.1 GCA_029942265.1 Desulfocapsa sp. | reverse complement strand
ATTCAGGTAATGAAAGCAATAATATTAGGTATGGGACTACAGGGAAAAGCTGTTATTCATGATATGGAATCAAGCGACCTTATCAGCACCATTTTTGCCGCCGATCTTTTTGCAACACAAAGCAGTGAAGACGAAGCAAACGCCTACCTGAAACAACAAGGATATACAAAAACAAGTCTCTTAAAACTTGATGTTTCAATGGGAGATGGCTTAGCAGAAGAATTTTCCAGGCGAAACATTGATGTTGTTGTCTGTATGTTGCCAATCCAGCTGGCATTGGCGGCGGCAAGAGCTGCTCTTGATGCTGGTATCCCATTTGTCAGCTCAAATTATACCTATGATTTAAGCGTACTCCATGATCTTGCAAAAGAAAAAAATGGGATCATTCTCCCCGAGATGGGACTTGACCCAGGAATTGATCTGGTAATGGGTCGTTTAGCTATGGATCAACTAGATGTGGTTCATGGCATAAACTCTTATGGTGGAGGCATCCCAGCACCTGAGTGTGCAGATAGCAGCCCCATTAAATACAAAATTTCCTGGATTTTTGACCGGGTTCTTGATGTGTATGTTCGTGAGGCACGATTTATTCAAGATGGAGCACTTCAGGTGGTTCCCGGAAATGATATCTTCAGAGAAGAAAATGTCCATGAAATTGAATTCAAGGGAATAGGAGCCGTAGAAGCCTATCTTAATGGCAACTCAGAGCGATACGTGGAAATATTTGGACTTGGCAAAGATCTTGTGAAAATGGGTCGTTATGCTCTACGATGGCCTGGGCATTCCCAATTTTGGCGAACCATGGTGGATCTTGGTCTTCTGGATGACAAACCGATCAACATAAACGGGAATGAGGTCAGCCCTAGGTCATTCCTCGCCAAATGCGTAACGCCAAAACTTCAATATGCAAAGGATGAAAAAGATATTGCCCTGTTACGGGTTGAAGCGTGGGGTATCAAGGCAGGTAAAAAGATAAAAATTACCTACGATCTCATTGATTACAGAGACACTGATACCGGACTGTTTGCCATGAACCGTACCGTTGGCTATACAGCAAGTATTGGTGCCCTTATGATACTTTCCGGAAAGATAACTGAAACGGGCGTACTGTCTCCCGTGCGCCATGTGCCTCCACTTGAATTTATTGAAGAAATCCAAGCTAGGGGGATGCAGGTACACTTTAAAGTTGAAGAAATGGACTAAAAAATAAAATGAAAAAAATTGCAATTCTAGGTGCAGGCTTTGTCAGTAAACCTGCTGTTGATTATTTTCTCGATCAGTGTGGATACGAAGTCATTGTTACCTCATTGAAAAAATCAGAGGCAGAAAAACTCATCGCCAATCGACCAGCTGGAAGAGCCGTTGCCTGGACGATAGACCAGCTTGATCTTCTCGACTCCATTGTACAAGAAGTTGATCTTGTTATGAGTATGATCCCTCCCTCAATGCATATTCCGGTGGCACAGGCCTGTCTGAAGCACCGGAAAAATATGGTGACAACATCATATATAAGCCCTGAGATGGATCAATTGCACGAGCAGTGTCTTAAAAGTAACATCCTTATATTAAACGAAATTGGTGAAGACCCAGGTCTTGACAATATGGCCGCCAAACAGATGATAGATCAGGTGAAAGCAGAAGGCGGTACTGTGTCCAGCCTCACCTCCTATGGTGCTGGACTTCCTGCCTTTGAGCACAACAATAACCCGTTTGGCTATAAGTTTTCATGGAGTCCTAAAGGAGTGTTGCTTGCGGCACAGGCTCCGGCTGCCTACCTTATAAATGGAAACAAAGTGTCCGTTCCCTCAGGAACACTGTTTGATCACCATCGACTAGTGGATATCGATGGTGTCGGAACCTTTGAAACATATCCAAATCGTGATTGCACAGAATATCTTAAATGTTTTGGCCTTGATGAACCTGTTTCCCTGTTCAGGGGAATTTTGCGATTCCCCGGATGGTCGAACACCATGAAAGCTTTAGCTGATCTTGGTCTTCTTGACAATGGTGATGTTAAAGATTTTGCGGGACAGAGTTACGCACAGCTCATCGCTTCTCGTATTCAAAGTAGCTCTTCTGAAGACATTGTGTTGCAAACTGCTGATTTTCTCGGAGTGAAAACGAACTCTGATATAATCAATAAAATACAGTGGCTTGGTCTTTTTTCAGACAAAACCATTACACTAACAAAAGGCTCATATGCGGATGTTTTGGTTGATATGATGATCAAAAAACTCTCATATGCACCTTCTGAAAAAGATATGGTTATTGTTCATGCTGAAATTATTGCTGTTTTTGCAAACCACTTTGAAAAAAGAATCGCGACCCTACTCGTTAAGGGAGAACCTGAAAAAGATTCCGCCATGTCAAGAGCTGTTTCTCTACCGGCAGCGATTGCCTCACACTTGATTCTTGAAGATAAAATATGTGTAAAGGGTGTTCAGCGTCCCACTCTTTATGAAATATATCAACCTGTTTTAGAAAAAATGAGTAGTTTTGGATATGCCTTTACTCATATCACCAAGACTGCTAACTAACAACCAACTTAACCTTTAGGTGCAACACATGCAAAAAACTATCGGAATCCGTAGAGAAGATAAAAATAAATGGGAAAGAAGAGTTCCTCTTGTTCCTGATGATGTATTAGAATTACGGGATAAATATGGTATTAAAACGATTATTCAACCATCAACAATTCGCGTTTTCAGTGATGATGAATACCGAAAAGCCGGAGCTGAAGTAAAGGAAGATTTACAAGAAGCAGATGTGATTTTTGCTGTGAAGGAAATTCCGACCCATCTGCTGGCACCCGGAAAAACCTATCTGTTTTTCTCCCATACAATCAAAGGTCAGCCATACAACATGACAATGTTGAAAAACTTGATGGATCTCAAGTGCAATCTCATTGATTATGAACTTATTGCCGGAAAACAGAATAACCGTTTGATAACATTTAGTAGCTATGCAGGATTTGCAGGGCTTATCGAAACCCTGTATGCGTTCGGCCAAAAAATGAAACAAAACGGTTACACAACACCCTTTGAATCTTTGAAACAGGCGTATCAGTACAATTCTCTTACAGAGGCAAAAGAACACATTCGTGAAATTGGTGAATACATTGCAACCCAAGGATTGCCTAAAGAACTAACACCCCTGACAGTGGGTTTTCTTGGCTATGGAAATGTATCAAAAGGTGCTCAGGAAATGTTTAACCTCCTCCCCTTTGAAACCATCGAACCCGATCAACTGAAACAGTTTATGGAAAGTCAGGAGACAGCAACTGAAAACCAACACTGCCTCTACAAGATTGTATTTAAAGAAGCAGATATTGTAGAATCGATAGATGGTACATTTGATTTACAGGAATACTTTACCAAGCCGGAACGCTTTCAATCTGTTTTTTCCCAATACCTCCCCTATCTAAAGGTGCTTATTAACGGTGTGTACTGGACGGAAAAATACCCACGTTTTGTCACCAAAGATATTCTCAAACAGTTGCATAGCAATGGTACAGAATGCGTGTCAGTAATTGGTGATATTAGTTGCGATATTGACGGTTCAGTTGAGATTACCCACAAATCCACAAAACCGGATAACGCCTGTTACACATATCACCCACAAGATGATAGCTTCACGGACGGTATCTCAAAAAATGGTGTGACAGTAATGGCCATTGATAATCTGCCGTGTGAATTTCCCCGTGAAGCATCCATTGATTTTTCAAAGGAATTAGCAACATTTGTGAATGGTACTGTAACAGCGGACTTTAAAGAGGATTTCAGCCAAATCGAGCTTCCTTATGAAATTAAGAAATCTCTTATTCTGCATAACGGTGAATTGACTGAAAAATGT
>JAOZTO010000292.1 GCA_029942265.1 Desulfocapsa sp. | reverse complement strand
TTTTTGACAATTCTGAAGAGTTTGGGCGAAAGGGCATTCTCGGACAAGCTCCTAGCACCCCATCTTCGTTCGATCCGGTTTGTTCACATATGAACAAATATAGTTCACAAGCCGGATCAAACGAACCTGGAGCACTATCCAAACATTTACAGTTCAGTGGTCTGGGCTGTTTTGAACCCAACCCGAATATTTACAAAATTGATATGATCACCAATGAAGAGGAAAAAGTATGATTCGAGATCATTTTAGAGTGCTGGTTGTGAATTTGTCCACAAGCAAAGGTAGAGTTGTACAGCTTGACGGTCGCAGTACGGAAATTGGTGGTAGCGGACTTGCTGCCCTTCTGTTTAACCAATACGGTTTTGTTGATCGCCCTTGGAATGATCCTGAACAACCCGTTATCTTTGCCATTGGGCCACTCACTGGATACTTTCCCCTGATGAGTAAGACTGTGTGCAGTTTTAAATCCCCTTATCATGATCAGTACACTGAAAGTCATGCTGGTGGTCGATCAGCATTGTCACTCTGTTTTGCCAACCTTGATGCACTGGTTATAGTTGGGAAATCAAAAAAGCTCTGTTGTCTCAAGGTGAGTTCACGCTCGCTTGATGTGCAAAATGTCAGTTTTATGGAAGGCATGGGGGTGGATGAAAGCGGAAAAATCTTACGTGGAATGTCCACAGGATCTGGGCATAGATCTATTATGCGCATAGGGCCTGCAGGTGAAAACGGTGCCGCTATGTCCTGTATAAATGTGGATACTTATCGCCACTTTGGAAGACTTGGCGGAGGGGCAGCGTTGGGTGCCAAGAATCTCAAAGGAATCATTATTCATGGTGATGCCATCTTTTCCCAGCCAGATAACAAAGAGTATGGAAAGCTGTTTGCTAAAGTACACGAGCAGGTAACCGCCACTGATATGATGAAAAAATATCATAACCTTGGAACTCCTGCTAACTTACAGGGATTAAACGACATTCAATCTCTTCCATGGCGCAATCTACAGGCCACCAGTGACCCTGCAATTAGTGAAATTAACGGTGAACGATTTGCACTCGAGACACTCCTGCGTAATTCAGCCTGTTCAGGGTGTCCGGTAGGCTGCATCCATGTGGGGTGTGTACGAGAGATGTTTAATGCAAATCATCGCTATACTTTTAAGCAGGTTGCCTATGATTATGAGATGATTTTCTCTCTTGGCACAATGTTGAACGTGACGGAAGCTCGTTCTGTGCTCAACATACTTGATGTTATGGAAAAAGCTGGCCTTGATGCCATGTCAGGCGGTGTTGCACTGGCTTGGGCAACTGAAGCCACTGAAAAAGGTTTGATTTCCGAGAAAGAAACGATAGTGAAACTTTCCTTTGGTGATACCAAAAAATATGAAAAGGCAGCGGAATTTCTCGGTAACAGCAGTAATGATTTTTATAGACTGCTTGGCCAGGGAAGTTTGAAAGCTGCAGCAGAATATGGTGGCGCTGATTTTGCCTGTGTGCTCGGACAGGAAATGGCAGGATATGCCACAGGCGAGGTGTTTTTTGCCGCACAATCACTCGGTTTTAGACATTCGCACCTTGATAGCGGCGGCTATTCGTATGATCAGAAAAATTCTGAACAGGACGTTGAAGGTGTAGTCGATTTCCTTATAAAAGATGAAGCAGGGCGAGCTTTTATGACATCCATGGTATCTTGTCTTTTTGCAAGGGGTGTTTATACCGACGAGCTACTTAGTGATTGCCTCAGTTCTGTTGGCTATTCTGATCTGGCAGAAAATATTGATGGGGCAGGTGTTCATATTCAAAAACTTCGTTGGCAGACAAGAATTGCAACAGGATTTACCCCCGAAGCAATCACCATTCCGAAACGATTTTTTAAGGTTAAAACATGGAAGGGTGCCATTGATCCTGACTATCTTAACACCTTGAAAAGTGAATATGGAAAAGCAATCATAGATCTCGCAGGAGCATGAATATGAATTCTGCTATAGATTTTCACTCATTTCCAGATCGTGATATTCTTGCTACTGAATTGGCAACTACCATCATAGAGCTACTCGGTGCAGCGATAATCAAAAACGAAGGACGTGCCAGCCTTGCTGTTTCTGGGGGCTCAACCCCGGTTCAACTGTTTCGTGAACTCTCAACCCGTGATCTTTTATGGGAAAATGTGGACATTGCACTTGTTGATGAACGCTGGGTCGATTCCAATGACAACGATTCCAACGAACAGCTGGTTAAAACAACTCTTTTGCAAAATCAGGCGGCAGTTGCATCATTTACAGGTATGAAAAATTCAGCAGTAACGGCTAGTGCAGGTGAGGCGGAGTGCAGCAGACAGTTACAAAAAATCCATCGTCCCTTTGATGTGATGATTCTTGGTATGGGAGATGATGGGCACACTGCCTCACTTTTTCCAGGTGCTGCCCGGTTGCACGATGCAACGGCTATGGATTCAAAACAAATTTGCATGGGGATTGCTCCTGTAACAGCTCCTCATGAACGGATGACATTAACATTGCCTGTAATATTGGAGTCAAAACAGATCTTTTTGCATATTACAGGTCAAAATAAAAAAGATGTTTTAGAACATGCACTTGATGATGGCTCTGCGGAAGAGATGCCAATTCGCTATGTTTTACGACATCAGACCCAAAATCCGACAACACATTTTGGTGTATATTGGGCACCATAATGAGTCTGTTGGTTTATTGATGGAGATATCTAATGCATAAAATCGTTCAAAAAGTCACTGACCGCATCGTGGAGCGGAGTAAATATCATCGTAATACTTATCTGCAAAGGATAGACGATGCAAAAGGTGATGGTGTTTTTCGTACTAAACTTCCCTGTTCTAATTTGGCACACGATATTGCGAGTTGTGCTTCGACCTGTCGCACCGCACTACTCGATGATAAAACCCCTAATATTGCAATTATATCAGCATATAATGACCTTGTGTCGGCACATCAACCTTTTCATGATTACCCGGATATAATCAAAGCAGCTGTTGCCGCAGCTGGTGGAAATGCACAGTTTGCAGCAGGCGTTCCCGGCATGTGTGATGGAATTACTCAGGGTGAGCCGGGAATGGATATGAGCCTTATTAGCCGTGACGTGATTGCCATGTCAACGGTTATTGGCCTGTCACATAACGTGTTTGATGGTGTTATTCTACTTGGTGTCTGTGATAAAATTCTTCCGGGACTCTTGATGGGTGCTCTGCAATTTGGACATCTTCCGATGATTTTTTTACCGGCAGGGCCTATGGCCACTGGTATTGCCAATAAAGACAAGAATAAAGTTCGTGAACAATTTGCACAAGGTGAAGTCGGGCGAGATGCATTACTGGCTTCAGAAACAAAGGCTTACCATAGCCCAGGGACCTGTACGTTTTATGGAACTGCGAATTCCAATCAACTTATGGCTGAAATGCTTGGTATGCATTTGCCAGGAAGCTCATTTGTAAACGCAGGCACAGCGCTGCGTGATGCACTTACAAAATCAGCCGCAAAACGAATCGCAACGCTTACGCATCTAGGTGAAGAATATACCCCCCTTGCTCATGTTATAAGTGAAAAAGCAATAGTTAATGCTATTGTCGGCCTTATGGCCACAGGTGGATCGACCAACGAAACCATGCACCTTGTAGCCATTGCCCGGGCAGCTGGAATACGTATTGACTGGAATGATTTTGCGGATCTCTCAGATATAACACCTCTTCTTGTACGTATTTATCCCAATGGATCTGGTGATATAAATTCTTTCCAACATGCCGGAGGTATGGGACTACTTATTAAGGAGTTGTTGGCAAGTGAACTTATCCATGAAGATGTGCAAACTGTGGCCGGAAAAGGCTTTGGACGATATAC
>JAOZTO010000291.1 GCA_029942265.1 Desulfocapsa sp. | reverse complement strand
AAAGGGCGTTCACAACAGAAACACCAACACCATGTAATCCACCGGAAACTTTATAAGTGGAGTGATCAAATTTACCACCGGCATGAAGAGTGGTCATAACCAGCTCAAGGGCTGACATATTTTCAGTGGAATGCTGGCCCACCGGAATACCACGACCATCATCTTGTACTTCAACTGAGTTATCTTCGTGAATAGTTACATGAATGCGCTCACAGTGTCCGGCAAGGGCTTCGTCAATACTATTGTCGACAACTTCCCAAATAAGATGATGAAGGCCTGTTTCGGCAGTATTACCGATGTACATGGATGGTCGTTTTCGAACAGCCTCAAGACCATCAAGAACCTTAATCTGGTCTGCGCCGTAATCTTTATTTTCTTCAGTCACTCGTTTTCCTTTTAAAGGATAAATTAAATATATCTAATATAAATAGCTATATATTGTGTTTTGTTATCATTAAAAATTTACTACCTTTCTTACAACCGACAAGCTCGTAAAAAGTAAAACACTCGATAGCTAAGTAAAAAACTTCATATTCGAGGAACTCAAATTTGATGGAGTGAGGCGTACTTAAGTACGTCGTAACGACAGCAAATTTGAAGTGACGAAGAAGATGAAGAGTTTTTACGACGCTATCACAACTGCATTGGCATTATTATCCCCATAAATCCTTTATCAACATCAGATGTAAGTAAACATGGGGAATTATTTGAATTAATATAAGCATCCACAGTATCGCACTCCATAACCTGGAGTGCATCAATAAAATATCGGCAGTTAAACCCTAAAAGAAGCGGCTCTCCACCATATTGCACATCCTGTATATCTTTTGCGTTTCCAAGATCCACATTTTGAGAAGAGAGGGTCATCTTTCCATTCTCAATTTCCAGCTGGATGGTATGAAAGATATCTTCTGTGAAAAGATTGATTCGTTTTAAAGAATCAAGAAACGGACCTCTTTCAATCTGTATTTTATTATCAAGCTGTATGGCATTTACAATGGCGCTGTACTGAGGAAATTCACCCTTTTTCAAACGAATAACCATAATAGCTTCGTTTTCTCTTGCCACCAGTTGTTTCTCTTCAAAAGAAATCTCTATACTATCTCTGTTTTCACAGAATTTTTTCAACTCCTGGACACCCTTTTTAGGAATTAAGGTACCGGAATCCAGATTTAGTAGATCAATATCAGTAGCGACATCTTTTTCCATAATGGATAAACGATGTCCATCTGAGGAGATCATTCGAAGAAAGGACCTTTCTTCTCTTTTTTCTGCTTCAAAAAGGACATTGGTGAGGGAGTAGGCATTTTCCTCTTCATTTGCTACAGAAAAAATAACCTTATCAATGAGATCCGTAAAAGATCCAGCTTCAAAAGAAACAAAATTATCTTCTTCGTATTCGGGAAACTCCGGATATTCATCACTGGGCATACCTGCAAGATTGTAGGTACTGAGTCCAGCTGAAATAATGACCCAGCTGTTTTCTGTTTCCTGTATAGTGATAGTATCAGATCCAGATTCTCGAACAATTTCAAAAATCTTTTTACTGGGAAGGGTTAAAGTTCCCTGATCGTGAATCTCTGCAGGAACCTCAACTCGTAAACCAACTTCGAGATCTGTCCCTGTAAGGATAAGAGAATTATTTGTGGTTTCTATGAGAACATTTGATAATATTGCCAGAGTAACCCGTTTGTTTGTGATGTTTTGCAGTCTGTTTAGACCATCAATAAAATCACTTTGTAATACGCTGCAGTTTAGTGTCATAAGGGAATCCCTTTATTAAATAATCTTTTTATTATTGTTATTAAGGGTGTTAGTATGTTTATAAATATCATAACACACTAGTATAATAAAAAATTTTATAAACATTCTATTGTTGGAAAAACTGGAAAATTTGTTAATTTCCAGTTATGAACAGCTTATTAACTGAGTTATTAAAAATCTATTAACAATGACTGTTCAAAGAGTGTTGAAAACCTGAATAAAACATATTTTTAAAGTAAAAAAAAATACGATATTTTCAATGTTTAGACTTCGACAGATTGTAGTGTAAAGTGGCCAAAAACACAAGAATTTTTAGTAATAAATTTGTTTATCAAAACTGTTTTAAAGAAGGGTTACAATGGAAGGTATGACCAGGAAAGAAAAAATGGATAAATTATTTATAAATGCTTTAAATAATGAAGTATTTCCAGGCGCTTCCTATGCTTTCTCAAAGAGGGGGCAGGAAGGGTATAAACGTGAAAGTAATTATTACGGATACGCAGAGCTTGATCCGGAAAAAAAAGAGCTAACAAGAGACTCTGTTTTTGACCTTGCTTCTCTTACAAAAGTACTAGTTACAGTTCCATTGCTACTCATCTTATTTGAAAAACAACAACTAAGCAGTCAAACAGAATTACGGGATATTTACCCATCCTGCCCCCCAGATAAAGCCAGTATAACTATAGGACAATTACTATCCCACCATTCAGGATTTACAGCTCACCAGGAGTATTTTAATGATCTTATAGAAAGACCGCTTAATCAAAGAAAAAAAGCATTGATAGATGCAATATTTAAAGAGAATCTTATAGCCGCTCCAGGAGAAAAGAGCTGTTATAGTGATATTGGATTTATACTGCTTGGTTTTATTGTTGAAAAGATAACAGGAGTAAGTCTTGCTGAAGCGGCAAAGGATTTATTGTATGGCCCTCTGGGTTTATCAGATGATCTTTTTTATCCCTCATTGCAAGAAAAAAAGAATGTGGATTATGTAAGCACTGAAAAGTGTCCCTGGACGGGTAATATGTTAAGCGGGAAAGTGCATGATGAAAACTGTAGAGCAATTGGCGGAGTTGCAGGGCATGCTGGTTTGTTTGGAACACTGCACGGGGTCCTCTCAATGTGTGAACAATTTCTTGATCAATGGAAGGGAAGGGGTGAACATCCTGCATATTCAAATAAACAGTTACAGCGTATTTTAGAGCCTGTCGGGAATTCAGGGTGGACCATGGGGTTTGATCTGGTATCAGAGAGTGGTTCGAGCAGTGGAAATTTTTTTACGAAAGAAAGTGTGGGGCATTTAGGTTTTACAGGGACATCTTTTTGGATAGATCCGGTGAAGGAATGCATTATTGTACTACTGACAAACAGGGTACATCCAACAAGAGAAAATTGGAAAATTAAAGAATTTAGACCAGTCTTTCATGATTTGTTGATGAGATAAGTAGCATTTTCCGTAGAGATTCCGGATCGGGCCCGGAATGACTAAGTTAAGGTTAATTGAGAGAAAAAAAGGGTTTCAAATATAAATTCTATCTGAAACCCTTTTAACACTACAGGATTAATTTAAAACTAACAGACTACCACCAGCAGATGGTTTGATCGGCAGTAAAAATTTCATCCACAAGAGCATCATAATCAGGGGCATCTACAGCTAAGTCAAAGCTGGCCACATCACGATCTCTACCTACTATTTCAACCAGTTTTTTAGTGGTATCATCTGGTGCTGAACGATAGACATTAAGAATTTTCATAGTATTTACTCCTAAGCTTTAATAATGCCGAAAGGGACGATATGAGTCATGTCGCGTAACTTCTCGCCAAGCTCTTCAATGGTAACAGGCGTAAGATCATTGAGTTCACAATTCTCTTTGGTTGTTGCCATAACATCACCTTCCATATCACGAAGCATTTCAAGAGATTCGGCCTGAAGCTCGTTGAATTTCTCCATCTTAGGCTCATCCATAACACAGCCGTAAGCATACATATTCTCTACAGCCAGCCCAAGGGCTGAACGAATACCATCAACGGTACATTCCTGATTACGGTACATCAGGCAAACTTTATTATATTCCATGGGAATCTCCTATAAACTTAAGTAACAATCGTAATCTT
>JAOZTO010000290.1 GCA_029942265.1 Desulfocapsa sp. | reverse complement strand
TTCTGTTCCGTCTTCTATAAGTCCGTATTCAAGCTCAAGATAAGCGCCTAAAAAGATAAAACATTTTTGATAGAATTCGGCATCCTGATTTGTGTTGATACGCTCACCGATTGCTGCACTTGTGGGTATGAGAAATTGTTGCAGGAGTTGTCCCTGCAACTGCTGTGCTTCTGTGTCACCCTGTTTTTCTTCATTTATAAGTGTGACAAGCGCATCAAGCATGATGGGGAGTGAATCTTCAGGATCGGTAATATTGTCTTCTTTAATAATGTGTGCCTGCTTCAGGATTTCACGAAACTTGGCAAGACTTGGCCCAAAGCTTTTTCCGTCAAGATAGTAGGCAGCGTTTAGTGGCAGAAGTTTTTTGGAGTATGGATCCACAAAGAGTGAGTAATGTTCGTCTTTGATTTCCTGAAGGCTTTTGTTTGCTAGTGTTTCACCAAGATCACGAATAGCCTTGTCAAGAGTGTGGCCTATAGATTCCTTGGCAAGGGCTGCAAAAATACCCCGCCAGCGGCTGAGTCTGTCAGCATCAGGTTCATCTTGAAAAAAAGATTTAAGGAGGTCAAGGAAACGAAGCCGTATTCGGCAGAGATCACGGTCTGTAAGGTCTGTTGTCATCGTAAACTCTCACTGGATCGGTAGAGGTTAATAACACGGCAGTCATCGCAGTATGATAAAAGATCATCGTTACTGTCCCACATGTTTTTGGCAGAAAGGATAGCCATTACCTTTTCAAGAGATTTTTGTGTTCCAAATACTTTGCCGCAACCTTTACATTTTGCAGGTTCTGCCTGAGAAAGTGTTTTTTCTGTGAAGAAGGTATCCTGTAGTGCGATGCCATTCTGCTCTGTTAGCACGTTTTCGGGGCACACTGTAACGCAAATTCCACATTGTACGCAGAGTGCCGGAGTGTGTCGCAGGGAAAAGCTGTCACCATCAGCTACAAGCGCTTCCATACGGCATTCGTTTATACAGGCAAGACATTGAGTGCATTTTGCCTCATTACAGATGATTTCTCCAAAATAGTCTGTGGTAATATGGGTAGCTTTCGCATCGCTTTGCTGACGTAAAAACTGAATAATATCTATTAGTTTGTTTCTACGGTTGCCATATGTGAAATCTGTATAAAACTGTGAGAGTGTTGCAGCAGAATCATCATCTGTCAGGGTTTGGGATATTTCAGACGTATTGATCAGTTGCACACATTGATCTTGTTGAAAAAGTGTTTGGATCAGGGCGTTACAGAGTTCTATCTGTGAGCCTGTATTGCTGCTATTGTCATCAATGATGAATACACGTTTTGCACCCATGGCGTAGAGCTGGAGAATATGCATTGCGTGGATTGCAGTGATACTGGGGTATTCCATAAAAAACAGATTATCACGTTTTTTATCAGAGCTATACCACCAGTGTTTGTGTAACTCCTGTTCACTGCCAAGCACAACTGTTGTTCCGGGTACTAGGGGGAAGGTTTTGAAATATTCAATAAAGCTGGCATCGTCAAAACGGTTGTATTGTAATGCACCCGTCGGACAGCTTCCAAGACAGGCACCACACTCAACACAGGCAAGCTGATTTATCTGCACACCTTTACTTGTCTGACTAACAGCTCCATAGTCACAGGAAGTGAGACAGGCAGAACATCCGGTGCTAAGCCGTGCACTATATTGACAGTAGGTTGAATCCCATCTGATGATCTCTTCGACTTCTGATGCGTAAATAGATTTAAAGAGTTCAGGTAGTGTGTCTTCTGAGAAAATCTTTTTGGTGTTTTCAGGGAGTTCGACTTGAACGTCTCCAAGAACAAGGATGGCTGGAGTGATTAGTTCCCGTCGCTCAACCGCATACAGGTCTATGGCATTATGAGAACAAGCCGTAACGCAATCTTTACAAAAGCTACAGCGTGAATAATCAAGAAAAAGATGTTCGGATATACAGTGTTCCGGGCATGCGAACCCACAGGCACCGCAGTAGGTACAACGATCCGTATCAATAGGTTGTTTGATTGTTAAACCGAGTTTGAAATGGTTTGCTGTTTTTTGTATCTGTATCTCTTCGGCGGTGGAAAAATCAGGATGGTAGCCTTTGGTGAGTATGGCGTCTATCTGAAGGACTCCACCATAGGTATCAGTGAATGCTTGCAAAGCAGATGAATTTGTTGCCAGCACTGCAACACGAGGGTCGGATTCAAGGCTGTATTTTTTATGGGATTGACTGTTATGACGAATATATTCGGCTTTTGCAAGTGCCGCCATTTGGGGGGCGTCAGTCTCGGTTAAGTCACCATTCAACTGTAGACTGGCTGAAAGGGGGAACTGTGAAGTAGGGTGAATTGTGGAAAAGCCACCTGCTAAAAGGACATTTGTGTCTGGGGATTCAGTATATGCTAAGTCACCGCCAGGACGTGCTGTGACAGGGACAGAGAAGTAGTCTGAGTTTGTTCCATTGCTGGAGCAGAGAAGATATCCAGAATAATTGGCCATTAATTTCTCTTCCTTTAAGATGAGGCACATCTGAACAGAACAGTTCAGTGTTATGCCAATTATCAGGTATTCGCTGAATAATTAAATCAATCAGTAACTAACCTAATGCTTGTCGATAAGTCAAGGCTTTCCTTCAAAACTTAATGCGTCCCTGACGGCTTTACTGATTGATAAAAGAGTGTATGGTTTATGCACAAAGGTAGAGGCTCCGAGTTGCAGAGCGTCTGTCACTGCATCACTTTTGGAGAAACCGCTGACCAGTACTGCTCTTTGCTTTGGATATAATTGGACAATTTTTGAATATGTTTCGGATCCGTTTATTCTAGGCTCCATTAACATGTCGATTAGCAATAGGTCAACAGGTTGGTTGAGGGGCCAATACCGGTTTCTCTGAAAAGATCTTCCACCGTACTGTAATGTCTTGGAATGGTCCAACCATGTAGTAAATATTCGGTTAGCCCCCCATCTTCGCTTGATCCGTCATGTTCACATATGAACTAATATAGTTCACATGCCGGATCAAGCGAACCTAGGGCACTATCCAAACATTTACAGTTCAGTGGTTGATCCTATTTTTGAACCGAATCCGAATGTTTACACTACTCTCCGGCAAGGATAGCTTCAACTACTTTTGTATGATTTTTCAATTCAATAATGCTTGCATCTTTACGTAAATCTACACCCTGGGCTATCGCTTCACGAAGATGCACCTGCCATCCACCCAAGCTGGATGTGGATGGGATGGCAATTGTTTTTCCGGCAAGATCAGCGTAGTTGTTGATATCGGTTCTGTCAGGGCGAGTAATTGCTGTGCCACCAAACTGATCCAATATCCCTTGTGGGCTTGACATACGACGAGTTGTCATGCGTGATACATGACCACCAAATTCAAGTTCTGTATAGTGTCCGGGGTTGGTTATAACAAAGTCAACCTGCCGATTGATGACAGCTTTTGTTAATTCATCGTCTTTATAGCTGAGGGGAATGATTTTAAACTTCAAGGGGGCGAGATGCTGGTTGAGATATGTTTCATGACCGCTCCAACGTTGCACTGCGGCATCTTTTCCTTTGTAGGCAAGAACGCCTATTGTGTACGTGTTGTCATGCGCCGTATTGACCGCATAGCACAAAAATGGTGCAGTTAGTATGAGCATACATGCAACAAAAAAGCGTGAGAATTGCTTTGAAGGTGTTTTCATAATGGCAGATTCGTATTATAGATGATTATGTATCGAAAATAGGTAACTATTCAGCTGCACCCCATATTCGTCCATTTGGACATTCTCACATAGCAAACTATGCTTCGAATATCCAAATGAACGAATATGAGGCACATCTGAACAGTTACAGTTCAGTGTTTTTCCAAATATCGGGTACTAGCTGAATAGTTACGAAAA
>JAOZTO010000289.1 GCA_029942265.1 Desulfocapsa sp. | reverse complement strand
ACAGTCACTGCTCCCCAGGGAAAGGCATCTTTTGAATATGTAGAAAAAATTATTGACCTTGCCCTAAAAAAAGATATCGAAGGAACAGTCACCGGCCCTATCAATAAAGCTGCAATCAACAGTGCTGGGATTCATTATGCAGGTCATACAGAAATATACGCAACCCTCACAAAGACAAAAAATTACGCCATGATGCTGGCTGATGACTCCTTTCGTGTGGCGCATGTTTCAACGCATGTGAGTTTGATGGAATCTTGCATGCTGGTCAAAGAAGAACGTATACTCCAAGTTATACAGCTCTCCCATGATGCGTTGAAAAAAATTGGGATTCCTGCACCGCGTATAGGTGTAGCAGGACTCAATCCCCACTGCGGAGAGGGCGGTCTCTTTGGCAAGGAAGAAGAAACAGAGATTGCGCCAGCAATTATGAAAGCTGCAGAATCAGGAATAAATATTGAAGGTCCAATCCCTGCCGACACTATTTTTTCAAAAATGAAGGGTGGTATGTACGACCTGGTTGTCGTCATGTATCACGACCAGGGACACATTCCCATGAAACTCATCGGGTTTCAGTATGATGACAAAACAAAAACATGGAGTTCCATGGCTGGAGTTAACATAACCCTTGGTCTCCCAATAATACGCACATCAGTTGATCATGGAACAGCATTTGACAAGGCTGGAGAAGGGACTGCCAACCCTGAATCAATGATTTCCGCGATTCATATGGCAGCCCAACTTTCCCTTAGGGCTTGAACAACCCCTAAGCTGAACAGCGAAAAAAATTAACCAAAGGAGGTAACTGAAACAGCTGACACGTATAACAAGATGGCTGAATCCATATAGGAACTTATAGCCATTAAATCAAAAAACTCAATCTGTACATCTGGAGGAGCTCTGAAATGAAACTGACTAAAACTCTCAACGGAAAACGAGTGAATTCCATGCTCATGAGCATGATGGTTTCCGCAACACTTGTGGTTGCAAGTATGACAACTACTGCAATTGCTGGGGATACCCCTGAAGTCACCTGGAAGATATCGCATACCCTTAATCCAAAATCCGTCTACAACCAGGCAGCAGAAAAGTTCAAAGCCTACGTGGAAGATAAAACAGGCGGTAAATTCAAAGTTAATATTCACCACTCAGGGGTTCTTGGATGGGAACGTGAAGTATTGGAAGCCATGCAGCTTGGCACCATTGAAGCAACTATTCCATCACTTGGACCCTTTGCCGTTTTTGTGCCTTCGTACAATGTATTCAACCTGCCTTTTACATTTAAAAGCCCCGAACACATGATTGCTGTATATGATAGTCCCGTCATGAACAAATTGATAGAAGCTGCTGAAAAGAAAGGATTTATCGTTGCAACACATTTCCTTCCAACCTTCAGGTATCCATTATATAAAGGGCATCCGATTAAAACACCCGAAGATTTTAAAGGGTTGAAATTCCGTACCATGGGTGTACCTGCACATATCGACACATACAAAGCCCTTGGAGCCAATGTAACCTCCATGGCGTTTAAAGAAGTATATGGTGGACTGCAGATGGGAACCATCGATGGCGTTGAAAATTACTACAATAATCTTTACACCATGAAGTTCCAGGAACAGACAGAATATGTTTCAAACCTTCCAATTCTCAATAACGCAGCTGCATTTGTTTTCAGTAAAAAAGCATTTGATAAATTACCTGCTGAGTACAAAGAAATTGCCCTTCAAGGTGCTAAAGTTGGTGCAAAATATGCTAATGAAATTGCTATAACAGAAGAAGATAAAGCACTGAAAGCAATGGTTGATGGAGGAGTGAAGATGGTTTTTGTTGATGATTTCACCCCATTTGTTGAATTAACCGAACCAGTATCAAAAAAATATCTTGAAGAGATGGAACCTTGGGTATCTGATGTTCGAGATAAAATAATGGCATTATCAGACAAATAATAATTCTTTTATCTGATATGTATCTGAGACCAGTATCACCCAAACTATCATAGGGATACTGGTCTCACCAAAACAAGAGCAGGTAGAAAAAAGAGGAACATGTTGTGGGTACAAATACAAATAGCGAGATGATACTAACTAACGTCGAACGTGTGGTGGGAGGTATTGAGTGGCTGGCAGAACGAATTGTAATAGTTTCTTTTGCTGTCATGGTCACAGCTGTTTTGACCAGTGTTTTCACACGTAATATTAACTTCCCGGTAACATGGCTTGAAGAACTTGCACGCTATATGCAAATCTGGTTCGTTGGCTTGGGATTTGCTTTAGCTCTACGAAAAGGACTTCTTGCTGGAAGTGAGATGCTTCTCAAGATGCTTCCGGACAACATTAGTTACTGGCTGATTATTTTGTGTAAAATTGCCATGCTGGTAATTTCAGTTTTATTCCTTGTTTCCGGTTCTCGCCTGATTGAACATCTTATTTCCACCGGACAAGAATCGCCCAATATGCGGTTCCCTATTGTTTATGTCTATATGGGAATATATTCCGGTTTTATATTGTCCATTATTTTTCTGTTGTCTTCCCTATTATCCAACTTCTTCGGAAAAGTAGACAATCTTGATAGAACATTTAAAGCTGTCGATAAATTATTGGAAGACCCAATTCCCTCTAACCAGCTCAAATCGGAGAAGCCATCATGACTGGTGTAATTGCATGCTGTTTATTTCTACTGTTACTATTAATCGGGATGCCGATTCTGTTTGTTCTTACTGCTGTCTGTTTCTTTTATTTTATAAGTGTTGGCACCGATCCATTAATGATCTTACAACGAATGTTCGTTGGCCTGGATGAATTTGTCATAATGGCAGTTCCCATGTTTATCCTAGCAGGAAAACTGATGGCATCTGGAGGAGTTCTGCACAGATTAATTCGTTTTGCCAAAGTTCTTGTGGGGCACTTGCGTGGTGGACTGGCTCAGGTAAATGTTATGGCCAGTATGTTTTTTGCTGGCATTACGGGAGCTGCCACTGCTGATGTGTCCGCATTGGGACCGCTGGAAATTGAGATGATGGAAAAAGGTGGATATCCAAAAGATTTTGCCACTGCAGTAACAATCTCTTCATCTGTAATTGGTCCAATTATCCCTCCGAGTGTTCCATTAGTAGTCTATGGCGTCGTAGCATCTACATCAATTGGCGGTCTCTTTTTAGCTGGAATTATACCAGGGCTGATTATGGGATTTTCGTTGATGGTACTCATTTACTTTATGACGTATCGTTTTTCTGTACCAACAACACCTCGTGCATCCGGAAGCCTCTTCTGGAGTGCCTTTATAGATGCCATAGGCCCGTTAGGTCTGCCATTGATAATACTCGTTGGCATTTATACAGGTTTTTTCACACCCACTGAAGCTGCTGCCACAGCGGCTCTATATGCATTTGTTCTTGGTAAATTTATTTATCGTGAAATCAAATGGAAAGCTGTTCCTGATATTTTACTTGAAAGTGCTATCATCACAGCAGCCTCACTCTCAATCCTGTCAGTATCCAATGTTCTTTCATGGGTCTTCTCTGTCGAACAAGTGCCTATCAGACTTGCTGACTTTATGACTTCCATAACCAATAATGAAATGCTCCTGCTTTTAATGATCAACATTGGATTGCTTGCACTTGGTTGTGTAATGGAGACTCTTGCTTCCATCATTATAACTGCGCCAATTTTTCTGCCAATTATTATTCACCTGGGAATGGATCCAATTCAGTTTGGTGTAATCATATCTATTAACCTTACCCTTGGTCTGCTCACACCTCCACTTGGCCTGAATCTGTATATTGCAGCAGCAATAACCGGACTCAAAGTAGATCGAATCGCTTATGTCACATTGCCATTTCTTGCAATACTAGTTGCTGTCCTATTACTTATTACCTATGTTCCTTGGTTCACCATGTTTCTGCCAAACTTACTAATGGGTTAGTGTCACATATTATTTTTT